>NZ_JAFLQW010000152.1 GCF_017313335.1 Phormidium pseudopriestleyi FRX01
CCCCACGACTCCCCAAGCTGCTGCCATGCGGTAAATTGCTCGGGCGTCACCCAATTCACCACAGGCAGATGTTTCGGGGTCGGTTGCAGATATTGTCCCAGGGTTAAAATGTCGCACTCCACAGCGCGTAAATCTTGCAGCACCTGTTGAATTTCTTCATCGGTTTCCCCGAGTCCGAGCATGATGCCCGATTTGGTGTACAACCCCGGTGCCAGTTGGCGCGATCGCCGCAATAATTCCAAACTGCGCTCATAGTTGCCTTGGGGACGCACTCGACGATACAGGCGCGGCACGGTTTCGGTATTGTGATTAAGCACTTCCGGTTCGGCTTGCAAAATCACCTCTAGGGCTTGCCAATTCCCACAGAGGTCTGGGATTAACACTTCGATGGTGGTGCCGGGGGAAGCGGCCCGAACTTCCTCGATACAGCGCCGGAATTGGTCCGCACCGCCATCGGGCAAATCATCCCGATTCACCGAGGTAATCACTACATGATTCAGCCGCATTCGTCGCACTGCCTCCGCTAACCGCACGGGTTCTGTGGGGTCTAAGGCTTGGGGCTTTTTCTCAAAATCAATATCGCAGTAGGGGCAGGCACGGGTACAGGCTGGCCCCATAATCAGGAAAGTCGCCGTCCCGTTGTGAAAGCACTCTCCGATATTGGGACAGGATGCCTCTTCACAGACGGTATTGAGGGCTAAATCCCGCAATATTTCCTTAACGTTGCCGACGCGCTCCCATTGCGGGGCTTTGACCCGCAGCCAATCTGGTTTTACACTCACGCTTACGCCCTAAAATTTTTTTAAAGACTTCACTCTTATCATACCGGCCTAGCGCACAACTCGCTCGCTGGTGCGATCGCCCTCGCTAACCCTTGAAGCAATCATCTGCCAGAAACTACTTGACAATTCTGGCTATGAGGACATAGACTGGTAAATGGTCATAAATTACGGGATGTGGCGCAGCTTGGTAGCGCACTTCGTTCGGGACGAAGGGGCCGCTGGTTCGAATCCAGTCATCCCGATTTTGGGTTATGGAAATTCTATCTGGGCAGGTTAACCCATCCAGTGTTAACGGCCTTTTCGGTTGTCGGCGATCGCTTCAGATCGTCGGCAACTCTTTTTTTAGGGCGATCGCCATTCTAAAATTCTTTCGGTCGAGATAATTCTGACAAAGCGCCTTTTTGTTGTCAGGATGATGAGAGAGTTAACTGTGGATGCGCTGAACGTGGCTATTGAGAATCAGATGAATGTCATCCGGCCCGAAACCTTGCAAAGTCTAGTTCATTTGCAATCTAAATATCAAGGGTCTGTGGACTTGCTTAAATTAAAACAGTGTTTGCGGCAAGACCCCTATGGATGGGCCGATGATAAAGTCAATAGTTATATCGATAAAGTCAAAGAATCCATTGAGTTGCGATCGCGTATTATCAAACTGGTTAAACGACACTTAGAAAATGCCCGCTTAGAACTCGCTGGGGTAGAAGCAATCCATGCTTTATATGTGAGTTCCTATCCCCACCATTTTATTCCCTTAAAAGAAATGCACGAAATTTTAATCGAACTTTCGTCTCCCCTCACGGGATATTTAGGCCGAATTAAGGCAAGCGATTGGCGTAGCGATCGCTTTTACTATTTGCGAGACTTATCCCTCTAGGTTTCTAAACCCCACCCTTGAGAATTCTGGCGCTAAATTTTGACGGGAGACCCGAATCCTCAAAGGTGAAAGTTTTTCCAGACTTAACCCTCATAATTCCAATGGAAAAAATCGCTCGATATCGTGGATGTCTTCTCGGTTTAGCCGTGGGTGATGCGGTAGGAACTACCTTAGAATTTAAGAAACCGGGGACCTTTACCCCCATCACCGATATGGTAGGCGGGGGAATTTTTCATCTCAAACCCGGAGAATGGACCGATGATACTTCAATGGCTTTATGTTTAGCAGAAAGTCTGATTGAAAAACAGGGGTTTGATCCGGTTAACCAATTAGAAAAATATTTACAATGGGAGCAAACGGGCTACCTCAGCAGTACCGGAGAGTGTTTTGATATTGGAAATACGGTGCAACAAGCCCTAGGGCGATTTCAAGAGACGAAACAACCCTATTGTGGGGCGACAGATCCCAGGAGTGCAGGGAATGGTTCTCTGATGCGGTTAGCACCTGTTCCCCTATTTTATGGGAATCATCCTGATGTGGCGATCGCCACTTCAAAAGACAGTTCACGCACCACCCACGGTGCAGCTACCGCAGTCGATGCTTGCCGGTATTTTGCCGGATTAATTATTGGTGCAATCCAGGGTTGCAGTCAGGCAGAATTACTGTCTTCTCATTACAGTCCAGTTCCCGGATATTGGCAAAAACATCCCCTCGTTCCAGAAATTGCTGAAATTGCGGCGGGTTCTTTCAAAACTCGCCAACCGCCAGAAATTCAAGGGACGGGTTATGTGGTTAAGTCTTTAGAAGCTGCATTATGGGCTTTTTATCACAGTCAATCGTTTGAAGAAGGCTGTTTATTAGCGGTTAATTTAGGGGATGATGCAGATACAACCGGGGCAATTTATGGGCAGATTTCCGGGGCTTTTTATGGAGAATTGGGCATTCCGGAACGATGGCGGCAACGGTTAGCTTATGCAGACTTAATTATGTCTTTGAGCGATCGGTTGTTTGAGATGGCAGAGTCTAGGATTAGTCTATGAAGTTAATGCCCGGAAACGACTAAATTCGTTTCTGGCGCTTCCCTTTTAAACTTACTCCGGTGGCCCTTTTGTTTCGGTGGGGTCAGGGATCAAGGGTTTCTTGCCTCTAGACTAGGGAGAGGTCCATCCATCAGAATATATATCGAATTGTTAAGTTTTATTAAAAAGCCCCTATTTCATCAGAACGGTAAAATATAATACAGAAATAGAGGGAAAGGCAAAAAAGCGGTCCCTCTCCCAACTTTAGTAAAGCCACTTAATTTAGAACAGGAACAAAGATATGAAACTAACTTATCGCGGAATTGGCTACGATTCGGAACCCCAGAGCTTTAATCTGATGGAGGGAGAAATTGGTGGGAAATATCGGGGGAATGATTGGCAAGTGCGCTATCCCCGGCATATTCCTGTCCCAGCGACTCTACCGGAGTTAACCTATCGGGGGGCTCACTATAATTCTGGGGAAGGTGTCACTACCCCAGTGCCACAAGTAACCCCCAAGCCTCAGCAGGTGAGGACCCTCATGGATGCTCAACCGGCGAACAAGGTGATGGAAGAGGTTGCCAAACTGCACCGTAATAACATTTGTCGGAGTTTAGAACGCCGGATGCAAGCAGCCCGGATGCGGGGGAATGAAGACTTGATGGAACAGCTACAACAGGAGTCGCAACAGCTCACCTGCTATCCTTATTAAGCCTCTCTAGGGGTTGCGCCGCAGCCAGATTCCGCGCAACCCAGCGGCGATCGCCCCTTGATAATCATCACGATAGCTATCGCCAATGTGCCATGCGTCTGACGCGACACAGCCATGTTTTTCTAAACCCGCCGCAAAAATCGGCGGGTTTGGTTTTGCGGCCCCCACGACGGTAGAAATGGTGACGGACTCAAAGAATTGGGCCAAATTCAATGCCTCTAGGACGGAGTAGAGTCGCGAGTCAAAATTTGACAAAATGCCCAGTTGAATGCCTTGAGCGTGCAAGGATTCGAGGGTAGGGCGGACATCCGGATAGACAAACCAAGGGTCAGCGGTGGCAAAGTAATCGTACAGGGGCTTAAAGAAAGCTGAAAAATCGGCAAACTGGTGGAAGACACCGGCGCGTTTGAAGGTATCCGAGGCGATCGCCACCCACCACTGAAATTCCAGGAGAGGAATCTCAGTTTGCGGGACTCCTGGAAATGCCGCCTGTTCTGTGGCGGCAAAACTGTCGAAAAATGCCTGATTTAACAGGCGATCGTCAACCTCTACCCCAAAGCGACGGGCAAAATTTCCGTAAGCTGCACCGACACTGCCACGCACTCCGAAAAGGGTACCGGCGGCATCGAAAAAAATCACCGAAGGTTGCGACATCAGGTTAGGTTAACGGGGTAAACCGGATTGAGAGAAAAACTCACGCACAGGCTGAGTAATCCAATTTAAGCCGACTTTAAGCTGATGGTCAAATGTGGGCATCCGATACAGATAGGCCAAACGCCGCAATAGGTGGGCCATTTGACCATCCAATTTGACGCCCAATCCGGTTAAGGTGGCATTATCGATACCCAAGGTCATCATTTCTCCTAATCCTTGATATTCAAAGGGGAGAAGGGGGCGATCGCTCAGGGAGGCCCAGATATTCCATGCGGCATAATCAGCTTGCTGCATGGCCGATTGTGCTGTTGTGGGGACAGGTTGTCCGTTGGCATCAAGACTATAGGCGAGGTCCCCGATCGCCAATAGTTCCGGATGGTTGATCGCCTGTAAGGTCCGCGTCACTTCAATTTGACCCCGTTCAGTATGCTTGACGGGGAGAGATTTTACCACAGAAGCTACTTGGGTTCCGACGGTCCAAATCACCAAATCCACGGGAATCGGGTCTACTTGTCCTCGATATAACAAGGAAATAGTGTCGGGGGTAATTTCTTCCGTGGTGGTTTCTAAATCAATCCAAATTCCCCGTTCTTCTAGGGCTTTTAGTGCTGCCTCACGGTTAAATTCGGTGGAGGTTTGCAGAATTTCTGTCCCCTTTTCAACCAGGCGCAGACGACCTCGGTTTTGGAGGCGATCGGCCAGTTTACAAGCCAATTCCACCCCGGAATATCCGCCACCGACAACCGCGATGCGGATTTTATCTTTGTCGGACGCTTCTAAGAGGCGCAATCGTTCTTCCAGACGATAGGCATCAGCAATGGTGCGGAAGGGGAAGGCATAGTCGGCACATCCGGGGACTAAATCTAAGGGAGTTTCTCCACCGAGGGCCAAGATTGCGCGATCGTAAGTGAATTCCATCCCATCCTCTAAATGGACCTGTCTGTTTTCGAGGTTGATGTCAGACACGGTGCCTTGATGGAAGCGCACTCGGGTATTTGCCAACAGTTCCGAAAACGGTGGTGCAATTTCCCAGGATTGCAATTCACCAGTGAGCAACTCGTAGAGAAGGGGGGAGAACAAAAAGCGATCGTTGTTATCAATCAAAACAATCTCGGGGGTTTCTGGCGGGTTCCAGGGTAACTCGCTCAAGCGCAAAGCGGCATACAGACCGCCAAATCCGCCGCCGAGGATACAAATTTTTGCTTTTTCTGTCATAAAAGTGGGCGATCGCGTGGGTTAACAAGATAGTCTTTTCCACGATAGCAGGGGGATAGGCCAGCGTGGGGCAACCGGAGGGAATTGAAACCATGAGAATCACGTCTTGCGGCATGAGTCTAGCCCTTTCCTCGGTCTTTTGTCCCCCGGGGGTTAAATCATGGAGCAGGTTGTCTTCAATTTCCGGAGCAACCGATATTTTCTCCGCAATAAAATTATAGGCGCTAGAACCAATTGCCAGCGTCTTTGTACCCTTAATTTGCCCATCCACTCTTTAATTATGACCGTAACTAACGACAAGCCTAATTCCATTTTTCTGGACATTGACAAGATTTGCCCCCTCTCAGAAGTGGCGAATAATCAAGTTTTAACGAATGAGATTCAGCAGCGATTAACTGAATTGGAATTACTCATTCCTCCCGTTGATGGTGTTTTTGGGGAACTGACCAACGCCGCTTATCAACGCTTTCAGGACCTTAACGGGATTGAAGAAGAACAAGAAGCTCTCGGTCCAAAAACCATTGCAGCCCTGATGAATGTTCAGGCTCAAACTTTATCGGTCCCCAGAATTTCCATACAAACCATCACCAAAACAATTTTAAAAACTTTACCCCTGCAATCTTCTGTACTCACAGCCAATGAGATATTTAGTGTAGAAGCGGGTCAAAGTTTTACGTTAGCTAATTATGAGCCGGGCCATCGCGGTCATTATCGCGTGACCTTACAAGAAGCGATTCGGGGCAATCGAGTCTGGTATGCCTTTGAACAACACGTTCAACTGATTGAAGGAAACCGCACCCTGACTCAACCTCAGCAACCGGCTGCATCGGTGCGATTAAATGTGCCTTTTAAGTCTCAGTTGGATAACTATTACAATCCCAGCGGCGCTTGTAATGTTACATCGATCGCCATGTGTTTGGAATATCTAGGCGTTCCCCGCTACGACAGTCGCTATCGCCAAATGGAAGATGAGTTATATCGTTGGTGTCTAGATCGCGGATATTCCCGCCATAACCCTGAACATTTAGCCCGTGTTGTCCGAGACTATAAACGTAAAGATGACTTTACCTACTGGGGAACCATCGAACGCTGTCAAAACCACCTACGCGGTGGCAATCCCTGCGTCATTCATGGTTATTTCACTAGCTTTGGTCACATTATTGTCTTAGTCGGTTTTGACGCCAACGGATTTATCGTTCATGACCCTTATGGCGAATGGTTCCCGACGGGTTATCGAAATGATAGAAACGGTGCCTATCTGCACTACTCCTACAACTTAATCCGCCGCACTTGTATTCCCGATGGACAGTTTTGGGTTCACTACATTAATCGTTAAGCCAACTCTTTTACATCGGATGAAACTTCAAACACGGAATCAAAGATTTCCGTGTTTTTTTTATGGTTAATATTTTAATGAATAACCGGCCAGACTTGCAGCAATTTATAGTAAATTTGATTCATAACTGGCGTTGGTTTTTTTAAAATTGAGAGGCTATTTCTATCAGGCAATTTTTCAGTGTATCTGTTGATTTCATCTGGGTTATCATCAGTCTCAATGGGCTAATTTTTTAATTTTATACGGAATTCGGTTGTCAAAATAAAAACCCGCACCCGTCAACGGTGGGGCGTTTGCGGACGAAGCCCGAGAAGCGCGGCGTCAAAGCGAAAACCGACTTTTACCAACCGGATCAGGAAAAACTGGCTCTCGAACGTGCTTGAAGGCATCCTCTGCTTTAAAATTA
>NZ_JAFLQW010000321.1 GCF_017313335.1 Phormidium pseudopriestleyi FRX01
TGTTCAGATTCGGCATGAGTTGCCTCACCATCCAAGTAGGCACTGAGCAACTCAACGCGATCGGCAGAAATAGCGGCAACCGGGCGATCGGTATCGGTAACGATGGCGGTGACAGATTCTAGTTCGTCAATCCGACTAAAGACACCCTTGAGCAAGGCATCTATAGGCTGAGTCGGCGGTGGTGCCGGTAGGGAGGTCAATCCCTGATGCAGGGTTAAGAGTCTCGAATGTAAGTCTCGGAGTGAGGCATCCTGTTCGAGCCAGCCCTCAACTTGCTGACGTTCGCTGTCAGTTACTTCACCATCGAGGTAAGCGCTGAGTAATTCAACTTGATCGGCGCACAGATCGTCGAACTGGTCTGAATTTGGGGTCACGGAAGTCCATAGTGCCATTGGCTGATTGCGATCGGTTAAGTTAAAAGATCGTGAACCCCCTAGGGCTTGTTTTTGGGGAGCGTGATGGGATTCATAGTTAGGATTCATGTCAACACCACCACCAAGTCAAACTGGATAAAGCACCCTGAATAATAATCACAACTGCAAGCTTGTTTACTAATAATCATATCTGAATAGATTGGGCGTCTAAACGTTGGAAAATCCAACGTTAAGTTACATGAAAAAATTGCGTTTTCAACACCGCAACCCGACGCCTAACTGTCCAAATAAGTTTGCAATTGAACTTGAAGACGCTGACGGGCGCGGGCAATTCTGGATTTTACGGTGCCGAGAGAAACGCCGGTAATTTCAGCAATTTCTTCGTAAGCTAACCCTTCAATTTCCCGCAGGACGATAGTCGTGCGGAATACTTCAGGTAAATCCGCGATCGCGGCGCGTAATTGGTCGTAAAATTCGCGGGTTGTTAAGTCATCTTCCGGACCCGGTTCATCGGCAGCTATTTCCCAATCCATTTGCCCATCCTCTAACATCCGAGGGGCATCTAAAGAGAGAGGGTCGCGCACCCGCTTGCGCTTGCGTAGCTCATCGTAAAACAAATTGGTGGCAATTCGGCTTAACCAACCCCGGAATTTAACCGGGTCGTTTAACCGTTTGACATTGCGGTAAACCCGAATCCAAACTTCCTGTGCTAAATCTGCCCGGTCTTGCCAATCAGGAGCCAAATGGTACAAAATTTTATCCACATGAGACTGATAACGGCGTAGCAGTTCAGAAAACGCAGGCCGGTCAGGGCTCAGGCCCTCCTGACAGCGTAGGACTAAATCGTAATTTGACAGTTTATCTGGTTGCACTGAGGCTTGAGAATTAGTGGCCTCACCCGTTTGCCAGGATGTAGAAGGAGTGTAACTCATCTGTTAAAAACGGGTCGGAAACCCCGTCATTTACGGCGAGAATGTGGAGAGTTTTTTTCCTGGATAAATAATAATCCGCTGGAACTCTCCGAAACCTGGTCTTGCCAATTTGCCGATCGCTGCCCAGATGTCCACCTTTTGGACGAGTCTGGCAATTGTCAGACTTTTAAATCATCCAAAGGGGGTATTCATCCTGTAGGGACTTAGGAACGGCATGATTGGAAGTTTTCAGCGTTTAAGTTCCGGATGATTACCACCAAGCCCTTTCCAGTGGAACGGGTGCTGATGGGGTAGGAATTCGTCCTATAACATTCCAGGTACTGGAAACGCTTTTATCCTAGCAAAAGTTCCCGTTTCCGGGAGTTGGGTGAGTGGCACTTTTGGGTTTGTCCCTATAAATTACAAGACTCCGGAACGGGTCAATTGTTTCCCCCGGTTCTGAATTTTCACCGATCGCTCAGAACCGTTGATCCGTGAAAACCCTGACCCAGAAATTTAAGCGCTCATCTACAATCTTAACAACTGGATTTCTGGTTAAGCTGTTCGGCATCTCAATTGGATAATTTTAGCGACCAAGATGGTCGCACTCCAAATGGTCGCACTCCCAGGGGTTCATGATTTTCTACTCTCTTTCTTGAGACAGGCAACAGCTTATTCGTCCTGGGTTTCACAAGCGCCAATACTGACCCAAGAACTAGAACCATCAGCCCAATGTTCTTTTTTCCAGATAGGGGCGTTGTGTTTGAGAGTATCGATCGCATACTGACAAGCTTCAAAAGCCTCCCGACGATGAGGAGAACCCACGGCAACTAACACGCTAATTTCGCCAATTTGTAAGCGCCCAGTGCGATGAAAGATCACCACACGCTGCACATCGGGCCAACTGGACCGGATCGAGGCAGCAATTTGCTGAAAAACCGCCACCGCCATTGGTGCATAAGCTTGATACTCCAGGGCAACCACGGGTTTCCCATCGGTTTGATTGCGAACCATGCCACTCATGACCACCACCGCCCCATTACCAGGGTCATCAGCTAGGGCATAAACTTCCTCTAGGGATAAGGGGGCGAAAGTCAGGGCAAAGCGATCGCCTTTTGGGGATGCGATCGCATCCGGGACCGGGATTGATAACGTTGGGTTGGTCATGGTTGATGCACAGGTTAAGGTCAGTTACAACTCAATTTAAAATCCCCCAGTCCATTCTACTGAACCTTGCCGCCCCCCATCAGATAGAGCAAAGCCATGCGGACCGCCACTCCGGAGGTGACCTGTTGAGAAATTAGGCTAAACTGTGGGTCATCCATCAGGTCGGAACTGATTTCCACCCCCCGATTCACGGGACCCGGATGTAACACTTTCACATTGGGGTTACAGAGTTTGAGGCGATCGCGAGTAATCCCATAATGCTGATGATACTCCCGCAAACTGGGCAAGAGATGCTGGCTCATCCGCTCTTTTTGTAATCGCAGAGTCATCACAAAATCGGCATTTTCCAGGGCTTCTTCTACCGTCCAATGTAACGATAACTGACCGGCTCTGCCCACCCCCATTTCTGCAAACAGTTGGGGGAGGAGGGTGGGAGGTCCCGCCAGATGCAGTTCAGCGCCCGTAGCTGCAGTCAGACTCCAAATATTCGATCGCGCCACCCGTGAATGCAGAATATCCCCGACGATCGCAATTTTTTTACCCTGCAACAGTTCCAGTCGAGGACGGTCCCGATCCAGCAGGGAGCAAATGGTAAACAAATCCAGCAATCCTTGGGAGGGATGTTCATGTTGTCCATCTCCAGCATTCAGGACCCCCACCCGGGAGCCCAGTCGGTCCATTTCCGTGGCGATCGCCTGGGGAACTCCCGCCTCTCGATGGCGAATCACCATCAAATCCGTTCCCATTGCCAAATAAGTCTTGGCGGTATCCAAAATCGTCTCCCCTTTCGTCAGGGAAGAGGACCCAGGAGCAAAATTCAGGGTATCTGCAGAGAGTCGTTTGGCCGCCAGTTCAAAACTGCTGCGGGTGCGCGTCGAGGGTTCAAAAAATAAATTAGCCACCACCTGCCCTTGTAGGGTCGGCACTTTTTTCATGCGTCGGGAGAGGACCTCCCCAAAACTAGCGGCAGTTTGCAGCACTGTATCGTATTCTGAAGAAACAAAATCAGCCAAAGAAATAATGTGGCGGCGAGTCCATGTAGTAGCCATGCAAGAAGTTTTTCACTTGAATTCTATCCTCAAAAAATATATAGCCCAGCCGATCGTTGGCATCACTCTCGTGATTTTATTGTCCGTGACGGGGTGTGGTACGCCACCCACCACCACGGACCCGGGGATGCCCTCATCCCCTTCCAATGGGGCGGTATCTCCGGATACCCAACAACCCCAGGCGGTGGCGATGGCCAACGTAACGATTTACGAAGTTGACTCCCAGTGTCAAGAATTGCTGCCCCAAACGGTGTCGGTGACCAGCGATCGCCCCATTGAGGCGGCAGTCGGCCAAGTTATCCAAAATGCCGGGACGGTTGATTTTAATATCGTTGGTTATCGGGTTACGGTGGATAACACCACGGGAGTTGCCACGGTGGATCTGCGGGCGGATCCGAATTCTCAACGTCAATTTGTCTCCCTGTCTAGCTGTGAGCGGTTTTCCCTCTTCGGCAGTCTGGAACGAACTTTAACGGAAAATCCCCAGTGGCAGATCCAGACTGTGGAATTTACTGAACGCGGAGAACCCTTGGATATTTAAGAATTAGGCCAGTCTATTAAGCGAGAAACCAGGTTTCTGAATCGAGATCTGGGTCAACCCCTGACCCAATTTCGGAGCAACCTGGTTTTTATAGTGTCGAGATCCGGTTCTTCATCAAATCTTTAAGGTTTCGAGACTGCCGGACTGTTTGCCAAGTACCAGCGCCAAAGCAAGTCGGTTCCCACGGAAATTCCTATCCGGTTGGTTTGAACCAAGCTCAGGGTCCCCTGGTCTAACTGCTGTTGAAATTCTGGGGTCCGATGTTCCAAGCATAGGGGACCCCCAGGTTGTAAGGGGCGATCGTTCAAACTGCGATCGATTTGCAGGGTGCGACAGAGTTTACCGGGTCCTGCGGCAATCCGAGCTAATTTTTCCGGCTTCTGGAGCCCCGGTGGCATGATATCCAGTTGTAAGGCGCGAATCAGGACTGCACTGGCAACCTCTGGGCGATCGGTCACAATATTCAGGCAGTGGTACATCCCATAAATCAGATAGACATAAATCGTTCCCGGTGGCCCAAACATGGCCTGATTACGGGGGGTGCGGCGTCGGTAGGCATGACTGGCTGGATCTCCCGGTTCGTAGGCTTCAGTTTCGACGATTGTCCCCCGAATTCGTTGTCCCTCGGGCAGTTGCCGGACTAAAGTGCAACCGATTAAAGCCGGTGCGACTTCGGTTGATGGACGAGCCAGCCATTCAGGTTCTACAATAGTCATGCTCGGTTTCATTCATCCTATTGGTTTTGTTCTTACTGGAAATTTATGGATATCAAATTAATTCTGCCGATTCTCAGCATTGTTTTTATCGTATCCTGCCTGTTTTTTGGCACCAAAAACGGCTTCTACGATTCTGATAACTATCATGGGAACGGATCGGCGCACTAATTAGTCAGAATCACGTTGATTTAAGTTTAAAAAAGACACCCTTGGCAGGTGTCTTTTTTGGCGATGAATCCAATCCCGTTCCCACCCTCAACAATACCCTGGAACAGACTGGTCAATATCGGGGCGTACACTGGCGGTTTAGCAATGCCCTAACCCATCCGATGGAGGGAGGAACCGACGGATGAACTGATGTATCGCAGTGCCACCTATTCTACAGGTACTACCGAGGTAGTTGTTAAACAAAACAACGATACCCCAGTCTTCGTTCCCACCTCACCTGTGGATCAATTATTGGTCTTGAATTTAGAGGAAAAAGCTCGGGCTTTGACCCTTTCAAACGGCCTTTCTATCAAAAAACGGCAACAGGCAATGCTCTGTCGAGTCGCGGCTGAAGTGGGGATGTCTAGCGATATTTCCAACTACTGGAATCGCATCCCAGGCAAAGTTTATCTAACTTTTCGAGCTTCCTATTCCCGCAGTTCGGTTTCCTTAAGTTAATGGTTTATTGAAAATTTAACATCGGGGACTTAACCTAGACTTATCTCTATCCAGTTCAGGATAAAATCTCAAGAGAGAGAGGGTAAAAAATTGACAATCCCCGGAAAGACAATCAGCAGAATCAAGACAAAAACCTGAATCAAAATAAACGGGATGACGCCGCGATAAATATCGCCCGTTGTGACTTCAGGTGGGGCGATGCCTCTCAGATAAAATAAGGCAAATCCAAAGGGAGGAGTTAGAAAAGAGGTTTGGAGGTTTGCACCTAAAATTACCCCAAACCAGACTAAATCTAAGCCTAAGTTTTGGGCGACAGGGACAAACAGGGGAATCACGATAAAGGCAATTTCAAAGAAATCAATAAAGAACCCCAAGATGAAAACTGTCAGCATACTCACCAACAAAAATCCGGTGGTTTGTCCCGGTAGGTTGGTGAGTAAATCAAACATGAAACTATCCCCATGTAAGCCTCGGAAAATTAGGCTAAATGCGGTAGAACCAATGAGGATGAACATCACCATTGTGGTGGTCCGGAGGGTGATGTCACAGACTCTTTGTAAGGATGTCCAACTCAGTCTACGGTTGGCCCCGGCTAGGGCGAGTGCACCCAATGCACCCACGGCACCGGCTTCGGTGGGGGTGGCAATTCCAAAAAAGATGCTACCAAGAACGAGTAAAATTAACAGGGTCGGGGGAATCATGACCGTGACAACACGAATCAATAATTTTGTCCCGGTCATGGTTCGGACTTCTGAGGGCAATGCTGGGGCTAAATCAGGCCGCAAAAAGGCAATAATGACAACGTGCAAGGCAAAGGCCCCGGCCATCATTAATCCTGGGATTAATGACCCGATAAATAAATCCCCCACGGAAATGCCTAACTGATCTCCAAGGACGACTAATACAACGGAAGGGGGGATAATTTGTCCGAGGGTTCCCGAGGCGGCGATGACTCCGGTTGCCAGTTGTTTGTTATAGCCATATCGCAACATAATTGGCAGAGAAATTAATCCCATCGCCACGACAGTTGCGGCCACAACTCCGGTGGTGGCGGCTAATAATGCCCCGACTAAGACTACGGCTAGGGCTAATCCCCCGCGCAAACGCCCGAACAGAATCCCCATTGTTTCTAAGAGGTTTTCGGCAATGCCGGATTTTTCTAACATTGCCCCCATAAAAATAAAATAGGGGATGGCGAGGAGGGTATAGTTTTCCATGATGCCAAAGATTCGCAAGGGCATCGCATTTAATAGGACTGGATCAAAAACACCTAAAGCCATCCCGAATAGACCAAATAAGATGGCGACGCCACCGAGGGAAAAGGCGACGGGATAGCCAAAGGATAAGAGGACTAAGGCCCCGGCAAACATGGCAGGGCCTAGCCATTGATAGTCATAACTCAGATTCATGACGTTCCTCGTGGGGGGGTAGCCAGCCTTGGAAAATGGCAAACTTTTTAATTGCTTCGGAAATTCCTTGGAGAATGAGGAGGGCAAAGCTGATCAGAATAACCGCTTTAATGGGGTAACGGGGTAATCCACCGGGGTCTGGGGAAACTTCACCGATCGCCCAGGATGCGGCGATGGTATTCCAGGAGAAAAATATCACCAAAATGCAGAAGGGAATTAGGAATAATAAGGTGCCGATTAAGTCTAATAAGGCTTTGCGCTTCGGTGACCAATTGCTATAAAAAACATCAACCCGAACGTGCTCGTCATGCTTGAGCGCATAAGCTGCACCTAAGAGGAAAATCAGGTCAAAAATATACCATTGGGTCTCGATTAGGGCATTGGAGGTCAAACTTTGACCTACTGCACGTCCGAGATAGCGACCGATGACGTTCCAGACGCCAACGAGGACCATCACGAGGACCAGCCAACTCATGAACCGTCCGATATATTCATTCAGGCGATCAATCAGGGTGGAGAGGTGTAATAGTTTATCCAAGGTCGGATCTTGTCGAATGAACGAATGAACTGGAGATGATTTTATGCTGAATGGGGGATAAAATTATACCCGCGATCGCAGCAGAAGGGCGATCGCGGGTATTGTGGCGAACTGTGGTCGGTTGCAGTTGACACCGAACCCCAGAAGTCTGTTCAATCAACTAGAGTCAGCTATTCTAACGAATCACAATCCGGGAAGAAGGCTAGGGCGACTGCATGGGAAACCGCAAGAATCAGGGTCCTCCCCTCTGGACATCCCCGATCCGATGGGGGAGAGCTTCGGTCATCCTGCGACCTAAAATAGGGTATAAGGTGGGTGCTATTTCTAGCTACCCTAGACTATCCCAGGCTTGAGAGACTAATTCACTCAGCCACCGTCGCTGATGTAAGTCAAGTAGCGAGTCGTCGGCTAGGACCTCTGCCGTCACTTCCTCCAAGGACTTCCCCTGTGTTCGTGCGATTTTTATCACCCCCGCGATCGCTGATGCCACTAATTCTTCATCAATGGGCTGTTGCCGCAGCGCAACCAGTTCTTGTGGACTCGTGGGAATGGGATAATTCATGGTTAATCCGCAGATCTCCTGGGTATCAATCAATATGATGAGTTTCTTAACTTTTTTTAAGGAATTTTAATTCTGTAACCGGAATCTTAGCGCACTTTTCCCCCTTGTCAACCCTATTTTTAGCCGATTTATCGGAGTAAATCTCGCTCATCATGAAAGAAATCCTCTATTTAGAAGTTCCCACACCGGATATCGAAGCCGTTCGGACTTGGTTACACCAGGACTTCACTCCGAACTCCGGCAAAAAACTCCTGACCCGTGATGGCATAAGAATCGAATTTTGTCAAAAAATAAACTCATCCCCGACCGAACCTGGAGATCCCCCGGAACTGTCTATCTTTACCTGGACCGTTCAGAGAACCGCCTACCTCAAAGTATTCCGATGGTCTGAACAACCCATTTCCGGGGAAAAACAAATCCTGGCCGGGTTGACTCGCCAGGTCAGAGATCGGTTTCCCTGCTACTATCCCGAACCCCCAGAAATCAACTTATCTGAGCAAACTATCTTTGAAGCGTTAGCGGACGATTACCCCCTGACGGTTAAATACTTTCAAAAAATTCCCAACGGAGAATCCGACCTCAAGCGGGTTTACTGGTGGGAACAGCGCTGGCGCGAAGGAGTTCGCAATCCCCAACAACCCAAACAGGTGTTGTTTCAAAAACCCCAAAGTGAATCTTCTACACCTCCCCCTTACGATTTAATTTACATTGGCGGTGCCTTGGGGGTGATTCATGCCGCAGTCATGGCGCAACTGGGGTATCGAGTCCTGCTATTGGAACGCTTACCTTTTGGTCGGATGAACCGGGAATGGAATATTTCCCGGGGGGAATTTCAAAATCTGATCGACTTGGGTTTATTTACCCCGGCAGAATTTGAAAGTGTGATTGCCTGTGAATATAAAGATGGGTTTCATAAATTCTTTGATGCCAACAATCCCCCCCAATGTAAAGCAGCAATTCTACATACCCCGACGGTTCTCAATATTGCGATCGATGCTGAAAAACTGCTGAAAGTTTGTGGCGCCAAACTCCGAGAAGCGGGGGGAGAAATTTGGGATGAGACGGAATTTCTCACCGCTGAGATTGAACCTAAGCAAGTAGTCGTCAAGGCAAAACATCTGCCGACGGGGGAGGACCGAGTTGCTGGGGGTCGCCTGGTGGTGGATGCAATGGGAACTGCCTCGCCGATCGCATGGCAACTCAATGGCAGTCGCGCCTTTGATAGTGTCTGTCCCACGGTGGGGGCCGTGATTGCCGATGGGTTTGAACCGGGGGTCTGGGATTCCCAATATGGAGATGTGCTCAACAGTCATGGGGACATTTCCCGGGGACGACAACTGATTTGGGAGTTATTTCCGGCGGAGGGTTCAGAACTCACCTTTTATTTGTTCCACTACCATCAGGTTAACCCCGATAACCCGGGTTCGTTATTAGAGATGTATGAGGACTTTTTTACCATTCTGCCGGAGTATCGCCGCTGCGATGTCGATCGCCTAGAGTGGAAAAAAGCCACCTTTGGCTATATTCCGGGATATTTTAGTGTGGCGAGTCACGATCGCCGGGTGGCAGTTGATCGGTTGATGGCGATCGGGGATGCCGCCTCTTTACAATCTCCCCTTGTCTTCACTGGATTTGGTTCCCTCGTCCGCAATATGGCCCGGTTAACCACTCTATTAGATACAGCCCTTAAACATGATTTATTGGAGTCGCGCCACTTAAACCAAATTCGCGCCTTTCAAAGCAATGTTGCCGTAACTTGGCTGTTTTCTAAAGGCATGATGGTGCCAACGGGTCGGTTCTTACCCCCCGAACGGATCAACTCGATGCTCAATACATTTTTTGGGGTATTAGCCACTGAACCCGGACCCGTGGCTGATACCTTTATTAAAGACCGCGTAGACTGGCTGACCTTTCATCGATTGGCCCTCAAAGCTGCTTGGCAAAACCCCTCCCTGTTGTTGTGGATTTGGGAACTAGCTGGACCGAAAGATATGCTGCGCTGGGTTGGCAGTTATCTGTACTTTACTCTGATTTCTCTGTTGGGCTGGTTATTGGGTTGGTTGCCTGGATTTGTCCGCACTATTCAACCGAGATTAGAACCCCGATTTCCAGGGTTATGGCTGTGGTTACTGGCTAAAAGTTATGCCCTAACCGATGGACTGGGACGCCCACAGGGTGAGTTAAAGCGCTGGAATCTGGGCAAAAAAAATCAAACCGTAGAAGAAGGGTTGAGTGGGTGAATTTTGACGGGGGTTTGAACCCCCGTCAAACTGGTTATTTTTTATTGGAGAAACTGGGTAATTCTACCGCTGAGAAGGAGTTGCGTTTTTTCTGGGCCGATCGCACGGGATAGACGATGGGTACAGGCCAACTGGATTTGCTAGACCCGACGGCGGTGTTGGACCCGGAATTGGCCTGTTCCTGCCCCGTTTGAGGGGTTTCCCCGGGCAGGATGGGGGTAGGACTATTGCCTTGGGATTGTTCCGAAAAGGCTTTAGCTTGTAACAACAGTTGCACTTCGCTGTTGCCGGTGAGTAGGGGTTCGGGCTGAACCGTGGCGGGGGGTTGAGTGCTTTGGGTGCGGTCGTCGCTGAGGCGATCGGTTAAGGGAGAAACCACGGGGACTGAGGGTAGATGCAGGGATAAGACGGGAGTTGCCTGGGCCAAAATTACCTGGCGATCGCGTTTTGATTCCAAATGCGGCTTCTCAATCAATGAGTCTAAATCTTCCCAGACGGGTTGCTCATTTTCTGAGTCTTTGGATTGGGTTTTGTTGGGAGTAGAAGGTTTCTCTGGGATAGCTTCCTGGGCTGGAATATGGGAGGGAAAGGGTTGCAAATGCTCGGCTTTGGCGGATAACGGCAGGCGAATTTTTGATAAGTCTGGCGCGGATTTGACTTCGGGGACGGGTTGCTGCCGGGGTTCGGCTTCATCGTCATCGGCAATGGACCAAGGTTTGATGGGGTCCGCTTTTGGAAATAGGGTGGTGTTGGTGGGATTCGGGTTGGCGATCGCTTCTTTTGCAGCAGTTTCTAGAAGATTCGGAGAATCTTCTAGGGTGGACTGTCGCAGGGAGGCGATCGCGTTGGCTTTTTCTAGCGGGGTCTCAATACATTTTTCCAGGGCTGCTTTAAACTGCAAGGTGTGGCGTTGCTGCCGATGCAGGCGAGCTCGCAGGTCCTGACAGGTGGTTTGGGTTTGAACTAAAATCTGGGACTGTTCGTGATACCGTTGCTGGGTGAGGGCGCATTCCCGTTCCAGTTTCGCTCTAATTTCTTGGCTGGTTTGCAGTTGGGTCCCTAAGTAGGCGATTTGTTGTTGCTGTTGTTGGATTTGTTTAGTCGCCGACTGGATATGTTCCGACAACTGTTCGATTTGTCCGGTGACACTTTTGAGTTCCAGAGTACGCCGGTCTAAGAGTTTTTGGCGATCTAAGGCTTGCGATCGCTGCTGTTGCAAGGATTGTCTACATTCATGCAGCAGGGTTTCGAGTTGTTCGACTCTGCCATCGAGTTGCAAGTTTTCCTGTTGGAGTTGTTCTAAAAGTACCGCTTCTGGTGACGCTGCTGAGGAGACAGAGGGGGCATTGATGCGGGCGATCGCCTCCCCGATGGATTCAGTCTGCTTCAGGATCTCGGCGCTTGGTTCTTCTTCCTCACTGTTTACCAATAAAGCCTCAATACTGATGGCATTGGGAAATTCTACCGTTTCCCAGTCTTCTTCTGGGCCTAAATCGGTGGGGGATATCTCAGGGTTGACGATGGGCTCGCCCGGTTGAAACCCCGGTTCTATCTGCCTCAATTCCTGGGGTGCGATCGGTTCTGGGTTATTGTTGGTGGGATTTTCAGCGTCACTCATTGCTTTCCTTGGTAAACTAAATACAGTTTAGACTCCAGTTGAGTTCCTCTTGGAGGCTATCAAACCCAGGGGAAAACAACGGACTTGGGCCATGCACTCCGAATTTTAATGGTCCTGAGAAACCTGAATTAGAGGTCAATCCCTGGTGAACTTGATAGCCATTTTATGATTCTGTCTCTTTTTCAACTCTGCGTTTTTTATTTTATAACTTATGACTGGGAAATTTTTGGAAAAGAAAACAGTCCGAGATTTTAAATTTGCTGTGATCAGCGATCCGCACGTTGCTGTCCCCGAAACGATTTTAGATCACCCCAGCCGGTTTCTTATGGTTGAAGTGAGTATCCCGGCTTTAGAAGCTGCCCTGGCGCATTTAGTTGAACTGGATCTGGATTTTTTACTCCTACCTGGGGATTTAACTCAGCATGGAGAACCGGCCAATCATGAATGGTTAGCAGACCGCTTGACAAAGTTGCCATTTCCTGCTTATGTGATTCCCGGAAATCATGATGTGCCCGTGGCGATCGCAGATAAAAAGTCGATTGGTTTGGCTGATTTTCCCTATTATTATCGTCAATTTGGTTATCAAAATCCCGAGCAACTTTACTACAGCCATGAAGTCTTACCTGGAGTCCGCCTCATTGGTCTTAATTCTAACCAATTTGACGAAAATGGCAAGCAACTCGGGCGGCTGGATTTACAGCAATTGCAATGGTTGCAAGGGGTATTGAATCAGGTCATTCCAGATGAACGGGTGATGGTGATGATTCACCATAATGTTTTAGAACATTTACCTGGACAATCCCAACACGCGATGGGACAGCGGTATATGTTAGACAATGCACCGACTCTGGTGGGAATGCTCCAAGAGGCAGGGGTACAGCTTGTGTTAACGGGACATTTGCACGTCCAGGATGTAGCCTCGGATCATGGCATTTATGATATCACGACGGGTTCCTTAGTCAGTCATCCTCACCCCTACCGCGTGTTTCACTATCGCACGGATATGGAAGGTCAGCATTGTTTAGATATTTGCACCCATCGGATTGAGTCGGTCCCGGGATGGCCGCAATTGCTGGAACTGTCGCGAGAGTGGATGGGCGATCGCTCTCATCGGTTTATGATGCAGTTACTCATGGCTTCCCCGCTAAATTTACCCCAGTCTCAAGCGGAGATTCTCGCCCCAACTTTACGCTATTTTTGGGCGGATATTGCTTGTGGAGATGGCAGTTTTGATTTTCCCGAGTTTCCACCCCAGGTCCGCCGCTATTTTCAGACCTTTAGTGCAGGGGGAAATGGGCGAAATGGCGATCGGGCAGATTCACAACAACCTGTGACGATGGATAACCACGGGACCCTGGTCTTATCCAAATCAGCAGGAGTCGGAATATCCATTAGACCCTAAATTCTGTGTAGAGATGGAAAATTTTCTATCTCTACACAGAATCCGCCGATGAACCCACTTTTTAGGAAAAAGCAGTTCATCGGCGGATTCTTTGATCCGGGAATTCTGTTCAGGGAATCCGGAGTCTGGTGCTACAGTCATGGGAAGACAAACTGGGTTTCTTTACAAAAATGCTAGTGATTAGCAACTGTTGCGGGTACAGAAACCCGGTTTTTTGTCCTAGCGAGCAATGGCAAGGGACTCGCGCATCTGAGACAGCATTGGGGTGACCGCTTCGAGTAAGGTGGTCATGCCTTCGACTTCGTTGATCATATTGGCGATCGCCATTGCCTCGGATTCGGAAGCATTATCCGAGAGATTACCCAACTGTTCCAGTAACAAGGGCAGAGACTGACCCAGACTGCCCACTGAAGTCATGGATGGATTTAATCCCGTGGCATTGAGTCCACCACCGACAGGTAACAAGGTTTGGAAGGTGGAGGATAATTGGTTCAAATCGGTTTCAACCGATGCGACACTGCTTAGGAACTGCTGACGTTTGCTGGAATCGGTGATTCCCTGAGCAACGCGATCGGCATTTTCGCGCAATACTGACGATGTAGAAGCGGGGACGATTTCCATCTGTCCGCCATCGCTGAGAATATTAAAGGTGAAAGGTTGCGGTCCGACGGGATTTTCTTCATAGAACGCCACCGCTTCAGGATCGAGAATCGCAGCCATTCTAAAATCAGCGGTTTCGGTATCAAACCCGATTTTCAAGGGGAAGGCGATCGGGTTTTCTGGATCGACTAAGGGAGTCAAACCCGTGATGATAAACTCTTTGACGCCACCGCCGGGAAACTGGGTAAAATCTACCGAGTCGCCAGGACCAAATTCACCCAATTCTTGACCATTGACGGACACTGTAAACGGATTGGGGAAGCCGGTGGGGAAGTCTTGAATCTCTGTAAACAGAGAATCCGAGGTCATGGTGTAGTGGAATCCTTCGGCAACCGGGGGGTCAGTCCAGGCCCCTGTCACTACTCCCACAAAGCTAAAGGCCCCATCTTCCATGCCACCGGGTAAGACCGGGTTATTTTCAGAGGAACCCGGAGAAATCCCAGCAAGGCTAATAAACACTCGCTGATTGCCGATTCGGACGAGCATTCCGCCCCAACTACCCCAGGTCCAACTGGCTAAAAGGCGCATGGGAGCAAGTTCGCCTAAGTTGGCTAATGCAACGAGGGTCCCGAAACCATTGCCGCGTCCATTGTTACCCGGAGGCACCAGCATAACAAACCGTTGAGGTCCTATGGGTAGTTCCACAACTTGAATCGCGGGGTTTTGGGTATTAACTGATACAGGGATAGGGGCTTCTGCCGGAGTATTTCCTGTGGAATCCGATTGATTGGTCGAAACGGGAGCAGATTGTTGCGGTTCTGGCGCTTGGGCTGTGGGCAGTGGGGCTTGAGGGGTGGGTTCAGGAACCGTGGATTCCAGAACAGGTGACGGTTCCGGGGTAGAAACCGGCTCGATGGTGGGCGGTGGAGTCGGCGTTGGCGTTGACGCCGCAATGGGCGTGCTTTCCCCACCTGGGGTTGGTGTGATAAATGCCGAGATATTACTCAAATTACTATCGATTAAAATTCGGGTAATCGAGATGGTAATTTCTCGAATAATCGTACCCCCGCCGACAATGACACCCCCGGTAATATCGGATTGGTTGGTAACAACGGTTGAGCCACCCCCGGAAGACCCACCTACCGTAATGATGGTGGTGGTGACGGTGGTATTATTGTTGATAATGCTGGTACTGGTATTTGTACCCGCGCCGGTACTATCGGATTGATTGGTTTGTGCTTGGACTGGAATCGGGGCGATCGCAGTGGCCGCTAGGGAAAACCCGAGAGGCAGACTTAGATATAGACCGGTTTTGAGTAAGAAATAGAGAACTTTCACGTTCACCCTCCTGAAATTGGGTTAAAAAAAGGACATTCCGTAGCCAACCCCGACTGTAAAGCGAGTGCCATCACCAGCAGTTCCGGTGATGTCGCTTAGGGTTGGGGTAATCACAATGGGCAGGTTGCGAAAGGGCAAGACTGATGCACCAATGTTTAAGTCTTGGCCGGTCCATTCGGTAAAAACGCTGACCGGGGGGATGACTTGCACGGCAACGCTACCGAATACGCCGATGCTCCCTTCGTCTTTTTGCACCTGGTTTTCGGTGCGAAAGCGTCCGTTTCCGACTCCTGCAGAGACGGACAGTCGGCTAAAGGGGTCTTGGCTATTTTCGCTGAGGCGAAATCGCTTGCTGACGACTCCGTAAAGGCTGGTATCGGCATCGGAAAAGCCCCAGATTAAGGCGTTTTCGAGTCCGACAGCTACGGCGAGGTCACCGGGAAGGGCGCGGTGAACTTTAAAGTTAAAGGAACCGCGATCGCCATAGTCCGATAGGTCTAAGGCGCTGACCCCCACATCTAAGCCGACGACGGTTTGGGGGTCTCCAAAACTCACGACGAGACCGGCGGTGCCATCAGCTTTGTCGGTGTACCGGGTTCGTTGTTGATAGCTTAAGCCGACTCCCACACTGCCAAAGCGTCCCCCATAACCTGTGGGGGTGTTGGAACTGGTTCCCGGTGCTCCGAGATAGATTTGTTGCAGTGGCACTTCTTGCAGGGTTTGTAGGCGCTGCTGGAGTTGCTGGGTCTGTGCTCTGACGTTTGGCCCGGTGGGATTATCAGAGGTTTGGGACCTCATTTCCGGACTGGTCCGGGATAGGTCTGTATGATTGGGAGCCAGGGGTAAACTCAGGGTGGGAGTTGTCAGGCGATCGAGTAAGCAGGCTTGACAGTCCTGGGTGGGAGCGTCAAGGTTTAAGGGGCTTAGGGTTTGAGCGATCGCACTGGTGGTCCACCCTATAGGTCCTAATAATGCGATCGCGAGAATCACAGGTTGGACAGGGCAAATCTTCATAAATTTTTTGATGAGGAAACTTGCTCATTTATTTCCCATTGGATTGTCTGGAAAACGGTGTCACCCGCCCAGGTTTGGATGAAAGAGGGAGGGTTTACAGACAAATCCACAGCATGGGATGGATGGGAAAGAAAAGCCAGACATCCAATAAATGGATGCAAATCCTAGAGTTTTTTTATTTTTTTAAACTTAAACTCCCGGATCAATGCGGGTTGCCTAGACGAATGCGAAACTAGCAGAATTTTTATCTACTAATCGCTAACATAGCACAAAAAAAATCAACCAAATGTTCTGTTTGAACATGAAAGTTTTTGTTAATTTTTGTCTCCTCAAATCTCCGTAAATTTAGGTAGTTTTTCTTTTTTAGCCCTAGTATAGAGAATTAAAAAGTAAAAACTTACCCAGAAATAGTGGTCAACCCGTTTCCGGCTAGGAACTTTCAAACTTCCCTTTAGAAAAAAGGTGAAAGTATTGATCCAATTGTCAGCGGTTGCCTCCGGTGAAGGAAGGCAATAATTGTCAGCCCAAGTCAGCATTCAAGAAATCGATAACGGCAATGGCGTTTCCCCTAACGGGTGAGCGAACACTCAGTTGATCGACAGCTTTTAGAGGGGGTGACATATTCCAAATACGGACGTATATCCATGAAGGAAGGTTCCACCCCCGACTGGGCCAATTTCACCGTTGCAAAAAAAGCCACTCACGGGGATGTTCCCGACATATTGCCTAAA
>NZ_JAFLQW010000410.1 GCF_017313335.1 Phormidium pseudopriestleyi FRX01
CCCTCCTTCAAAGCCGGTATCAAATCTTACAGCCCCTCAGTCAAGGCGGATTTGGCAAAACCTATCTTGCTGCTGATATTCAACGTCCCAACCACCCGCACTGTGTGGTTAAGCAACTCCTAATCCAACCATCCTCCCCTGGGGTGAACCGGGCTAATTCATTGTTAGGCAAAGTCAAACAGCTCTTTCACCAAGAAGCGGAAATCCTGGAAAAATTGGGGAATCATGACCAAATTCCCCGACTTTTGGCTTACTTTGAGGAGAATCAGGAATTTTATTTAGTCCAAGAATTAATCAGTGGCTATCCCCTGAGTGAACAACTGATTCCCAATCTCAAATTTAGTGAATCTGAAGTAATTCAGTTATTAGAAGATACTTTAGAAGTTTTGGCGTTTGTTCATCAGAATCAGGTGATTCATCGGGATATTAAACCGGATAATTTGATGCGCCGTCAAGAGGATGGGAAAATTGTGTTAATCGATTTTGGGGCGGTGAAAGAGATTAGGAACCTCTCTGCTACGTCTCAGACGGCACTCCAGACAGTGGCGATCGGGACTCGCGGCTATATGCCGAACGAACAAGCTGCGGGAAAACCCCACTTTAGCAGCGATATTTATGCCTTGGGTATCATTGCCATTCAAGCCTTAACCGGGTTAAATCCTGACCCTCAAACCGGCGGATTACCTCAAGATAAGACCACCGGGGAAATTTCCTGGCGTCATTTGGCTACAGTTAGGGATAATTTAGCCAATATTATTGATAAAATGGTGCTACAGGACTATCGGCAAAGATATCAGGATGGAGGAGCAGCCTTACAAGCTATTTTAACATTATCTCATCCAGTTGTTCAATCAACAGCGGTATCTTTGCCTGGGTCATCGGGAACGAATTATACAACACAAACCAATCAATCTACCTTTATGTCAATCATCAAGTGGCCGCGAGACAATAAACTGGGTTTAGCTGGAGTTACGGTGGGAATTCTGGGAGTGATTACTGCCGCCTTTACCGTCCCTGAAGTCCGAGAATTTATCGGATTAGAGCGGATTAAAGATGGCATTTATCAAGACAATGGGATTATTCTCAACTATCCAGGAGATTGGCAAATCCAACAAATTAATCCCCCCTTGGGAGGCGATCGCATAGTATTTCAATCTCCCCGAGACCCCTCCTCAAACTATCAAGAGACCATCACCCTCACCATCATTGATTTACCCGAACCTCTAACAGCCCTGGACTATTATCAACAGCGCTTGCGTCCTCAACTCGAAGGAGAATATAATCTCAACTTAGTCAATACTGCCCCGCCCACAACCTTGGACAACCGAGAGGCGAATCAGATAATCTATAGTACCACAAAAAATGGGATTCCGATAACCAATAAAGCGATTTGGACCGTGAAAAATAGCAAAGTTTATCAACTAACCTATAGTGGCGAATCCGCCAACTTTCCCACGGACCAACAAACAGTAATTAAAAAGTTGCAAGACTCGTTTAAAATACCGGAATGAATTCAATTTGGAGGGCAGACCCTAAATGTAGAAGCGATTCGCGAATCGCCTCTACATTTAGGACTTGATGTTATAGATTGCGTAAATCCTGCCTCCAAAGAGGGTGACTCGGCAGCAGCCCACTCACGAGGACCCTCGTCGCCATGCCTTGCATTTTAACCCCATACCCGAGGCAAATTTAATACAAAACCAGGTAAGATTTCTTCACCGGATAACTCCACGGGATTTTCCAACCGTTCCACTTCCAATCCTTGGCGATAAATTTCCACTCTTTTATTTTTCGGGTCGATTAACCAACCTAAAACTGCTCCATTGTCCATATATTCCCGCATTTTTTCTTGGAGGGAGTCGAGAGTATCTGAAGCAGAATGCAACTCAACTACCAAATCGGGACAAATATTAGCAAAAGTTCCCTTTTGTTCCGGATTCAGTGCATCCCAACGCCCTTGACTCACCCAAGAAGCATCGGGAGAACGAGTTGCCCGATTGGGTAAAATAAATCCAGTGGAAGAGTCAAAAATCTCTCCCGGTTCGCCGGTATTTCGCCACCATAGATACAATTCGCCAGAAATTCTGCTATTACGTTTCCCCGTTTCCCAACCCGTGGGTGGATTCACAATTAACTCTCCTCCTGCGGTTCTTTCCAGTCGCAAATCTTGATTGCTCGCTGCCAGGACAGCAAACTGTTCTGGGGTAACATAAAGCCCGAGTTTTGTAGGCAAATTCAATAATAGAGTTTCGCTTTCCGGTTGAGGGGGTGTCTGTACCATTTTGACCTCTGCTAAGTAGGTGAGTGTAAATAATTGCACTCCTTTAAAACATCAGTATCAATTAACAGATTTTTGGTCATAATCGTTGGCTCTTAAAAGCGCTGCCATTCTTGCCGGAGGTCTTCTAAATTGGGAATATCTTCACGGTCCGCCCACATTCCTCTGGCTTTTCGCATTAATGCGAGACGATTTATGGTTTGATAATTTTGAATCAATTCGCTGAGAGCTTCGGCGATAAGCTGTTGTTCAGATTTGCCCGTTGTTAGAGCAATTTCTGCGAGTGCTTCTTGGATGGATTCGGGAATGGTAATTTTA
>NZ_JAFLQW010000498.1 GCF_017313335.1 Phormidium pseudopriestleyi FRX01
ATCCCGACGCCGATCGCGCACGAATTGTTCGATATTGTGGCAACTTTGAACTACCCGCAACAGCAGTTCATCTTGGGACCCACTGCTGTGATTAGCCAGGGCTAATTCTTTGCTGAATAGGGCCACTAATGTTACATAATCCAGGTCTAACAGTTCGGATTTCCCCGCCATTTGATAGTACAGGGGAAATTCAAAACAATGCCGTCCCGTGAGGGAAAAATAGCGGAGTCCAGCCTTGACTTCTACCCCTTGATGCGGTAGATAACAACAGAGAATTTGTAGGGATTCCAGGCGTGTTTGCAGTTCCGGATACTCTTGACGGCTGTCAACTCTGCCACTGCCAGTTTCTTTCAGATAACAATTCAAAAAACTTTGAATTGTGGCGCGATCGGCAATCTGTTTATCCGTCAGATTGATGTTTTGTTCTCGATGAATTACGGTCAGTTGTTGTACCATTGGGGTTGTTTTGGGTGATTTTTTTATTTTTGCAAAGACAAACTGAGTTGTTTTCCTACTTGCTTCACTCGGTCGAAAATTATCCTGATATCAGCCAGGGTGGTCCGAGGATTGAGTAAGGTAAATTTGAGATATGTATTCCCCGCAATGCAGGTTTGCGCCAGAACCACTTCCCCATGTTGCAGCAAAGTTAAGCGAATTTGGGAATTAATCCAATTATCCTGTTTTGAATTTCCGGAACTGTAGCGAAATACTACTGCATTCAGGGTCGGAATTGTGGCGAGTTCCAATTGGGAATCGGCGCGAATCATCTGCGCCACTGCTGCTGCAAGGTCAATGGTGCTTTCTATCATTTCGCCAAACTTTTCTCGTCCTAATGTTTGTAACGAAATCCAGAGTTTTAGGGCATCAAATCGCCGAGTGGTTTGGATAGATTTTGTAACTAAATCTGGAATTCCTTCCGCTTCGTTAGTTTCGGGGTTGAGATAATCTGCGTGGAGTTTCATTAAGTCAAAATTTGACTGGTCTTTGAGCAAAAATGCCCCACAACTAATCGGCTGATAAAATAACTTGTGAAAGTCTACGGTGATTGAATCTGCACATTCGATTCCTGCCAGTTGAGGGCGATACCGATCGCTCATTACCAAAGCCCCTCCATAAGCGGCATCAACGTGCAACCACAGTCCATTTTCTTGAGCAATTTCCTTCAAGGGAACCAACGGATCTATACTGCCAAAATCCGTAGTTCCGACGGTTGCCACAATCGCGATCGCCGTTAACCCTTGTTCCTGCAATTCAGCTAATTTCAACCGAACCGCATCGGGAGATAATCGGTAATTTTCGTCCGTCTCTACAGGAATCACCGCTTTCTCTCCTAAACCCAATAACGCACAAGATTGGCGAATCGTAAAATGCGCCACATCCGAACATAAAATTCGCCACTGATGCGCTTGCGGGGGTAAACCTTGCTGCTGAATCGACCAATTTAATTCCTGTTTGGCATGGCGATCGCGCGCTAGTAACATCCCCATCAAATTCGACTGGGTTCCGCCACTGGTGAAAATGCCATCCCCTGCGGCATCATAGCCAAATTCACCACATAACCAATGGATTAACTGCTGTTCTAAAACTGTCGCTGCGGGACTTTGGTCCCAGGAATCCATTGATTGATTTGTCGCGGAAATCAACACCTCTGCCGCTAACGCGGGAATCAAGGGAGGACAATGTAAATGTGCGATACAGCGAGGATGGGTGACAACCACCGAATGGGCGATCGCGTTCTCACCCACATTTTTGAGAATATCTCCTAATAACTGTGGATTCTGCGGACAAATTTCCGTCCCTGTCAACCCTGCCACCAACTCAATCGGCGTCGCGCCACTATAGGGTTGTTTCTGACTAGCAAACTGGCGAATCACGCCTTCTGCCGCCTCCGCGATCGCCTGCCGATAAGCCCCGATACTCGCCTCAGCATCTGTCAGAAAACAGGTATCCCACCGCCGATCCTCCAACGCCGCGATCGCCCCTTTTTGTTCTACCTCTAACATTAACTCACCTCTGCTAACTGTGCCGACATTAGCCCTTCCGCTGCCTTCAACGCTGCGGCGAATCTCTCACAAATCTGGTCAAGTTGCTCTGCAGTGACAATCAAAGGTGGCAAAAACCGGACGACGGACCCATGACGACCCCCCAATTCCAGAATCAACCCCCGACTCAGACATTCCGACTGGATGCGCCGCGCCAGTAAGGGATGGGCTGGATAACTGCCGAGATCGCTCGCTGTGGCTTCGGTATTCACAATTTCTACCCCCACCATTAACCCCCTTCCACGCACCTCACCGATACAGCGTGAATCCCCTTGCAACTGCCGCAAATGACCCATCAGGCGATCGGCCAATTCCTGCGCCCGATCCACTAAGCCAAAATCCTGAATGTACCGCAGGGTAGCCAATCCCGCTGCCATCGCCATCTGATTCCCTCGGAATGTTCCTGCGTGTGCGCCAGGAGACCATTGATCCAAATCTTTGTGATACAAAACCACCGATAACGGTAAACTCCCCCCGATTGCCTTGGATAACAACACCACATCGGGAACAATCCCCGCGTGTTCAAAGGCATAGAGTTTCCCCGTCCGACCCCACCCCGTTTGAATTTCATCCACTATCAGAGGGATGCCGCGATCGCGCGTAATCCGGCGGATCTCTCTCACCCAGCGATCGGGGGCTGGAATCGCCCCGCCTTCCCCTTGGACAATTTCCAGAATCATCCCGGCAGGGGGTGTAATCCCACTCTCCGGGTCTGTGAGAATATGCTCAATATAATGACTGCTGAGGCGATGTCCAAACTCACCCCCGATTCCAAACGGACAGCGATAATTATAGGGATAGGGGAGAAAATGAACCTCCGGCATTAAATTTGCAACTTGCTGTTTCGGTGCAAGGTTTCCTGTCAAACTTAACGCCCCATGAGTCATTCCATGATAACCGCCGTGAAACGACAGCATACTCCGCCGTCCCGTTGCGGTCTTGACTAGCTTCACTGCCGCTTCCGTCGCGTCGGCCCCTGTCGGCCCACAAAACTGGATGCGGGCATTCCGGGCAAACCCTGCGGGTAAACTGGCAAACAACTCCTCTACAAACTGGTCTTTAACCGGCGTTGTCAGGTCCAATGTATGCAAGGGGAGACTACTATCGAGAACCTCTCGCATTGCGGCGATCGCCACTGGATGATTATGTCCCAATGCCAGGGTTCCTGCCCCTGCTAAACAGTCGAAATACTGATTGCCATCGGTATCGGTAATAAACACTCCTTTCGCTTCCCGAATGGCGATGGGAATCCGCCGGGGATAGCTGCGGGCATTGGATTCTCGCTGCGCCTGCCGGTTTAAATACTGTTGCGATTGGTACCCAGGTAATGAAGTCTGATAATCCGCCCTTGGCAGTAAGGTAACGTTCGGTTCCTGGTCATGAAAGCCTTTATCGATATGATTTACCACGGTTTGATCCCTCGGATTTGTTGGATGAAATGCTAAATGGTAATTGAGAGTAATTTTCAATTACGATTTAGCATACCACTCCTGAGAAATTTTAGCAATAGCTAGGGAAAGTTTTTTTCAGAGTCTCTCGGGATTACCCCAAATCCTGAGTCTGAAAGGTGTTGAGCCGATTTTCTGAGTGCGATCGCCCGCCGTTCTTGTGCTGATTCATCCGCGATCGCAATTCCCTAGTGTTAATGAGTAGGGTGGGCATTGCCCACCGACCTTAAGTAAGGTGGGCATTGCCCACCCTACAATTGCCGTTTCTCCCTCCTCACCAATTAAAAGAATACCCTAAACGAATGCTTCGACCTCGACCGGCTGTATAGCCCGTATCCAACCCTTGCAATTGAGAAACCACCGGAAAATATTCCGTATTTAATAAATTCTCCACCCCCAAAACGAGACGACCCCGGCCAATATTCAAACTACTGATGAAATCCAACGTAATGTAACTATCAACTTCTCCCAAACCAAAACTTTGACCCGTGGGATTCCGAGTTCCGGAATACAACGCTTGGAGACGATTACGCCATCCAGGAAGCGATTCATTTTCCAGATAAGCCGTAATTTTTATCGGCGAAATCCGAAACCCATTTAAGGGAGATTCATAGTCATCATCCTCATTAAAATCTGCACCGCCTTCACTCCAAGTAAACGAAGTACCTAATGCCCAGGCATCACTAGGTTGGGCATCCAGGGCAAATTCTACCCCATACACTCGTTCCGGTGCACGGACGATTTCGTAATTTTCTTGGTTAAAGCTAGTGCCGAGATTGGATGTATTATAAAATCCAGCTAAAGATGCTTGCACCCTGGCATAATTTCCGCGAATGCCGATTTCGTAGTTGTTGACTTTTTGCGCTTCTGGATTGAGTTGTTCTACCGTAAATCCAGCCGGTGCACTTCGCAGGACAAACCCGACATCAGCGATAGAAAATCCTTGAGAAAAGCCAGCAAAAAGGCTGATTCTTTCAGTGGGATAAACCACGCCACCCACATTAAAAACTGTCTCATTATAATCGAGTTCGCCGCCTTCAATGCGGTTTCCGGCGAGGGTCGTGTAGTCATTCACATCCACTGTAATTCGTTCATGACGCACCCCACCTCTGAGCACGAGGCGATCGCTGACATTCCATTTGAGTTGGCCGAATAATCCTAGATTATTCTGTCGCTGTAACGGTGCCCAGGTGCGATTGCCGATTTTGTTATAAACCAGTCCATTACTGTTATCAAAGGCCAGGGGCTCAAAGACAGACACTGGCTGTTCGGTATTTTCCCGAACTACATCCACCCCCCAAAGTAAATTGGCGCGTTCTGCATCAACGATTGGCGTATCAATTTGCAACCTTGCACCATATTTTTCCGATTCAACGCGGGATTGAAATATTGTATTCCCCAAATTGGCAAAATTGCGGGCATCAAAGGGAAAGAAGCGGGTAAAGTAATCCCTATAGTAAATCTGTCCCTGAACGCTGCTGCCCAAGATGTCATTGTGAGTATAGTCCAGACTCGCATTGAAATTCTCGGTTTTTTGCGATTCGTCTAGGTCCAGTCCCCGGCGTGTTCGCGATTGTTGTCGTCCGGGAATTTGGTTGACGACTGGATCGCTGGTGTAATCTGTATCTTGATTATCGAGAAAGTAATTCAACGTCAGTTGGAGGCGTTGGGAGTCGGTCAAATTAAACCCGACTTTGCTCAATAGGTTGAGCGTAGTAGTATCACTGAGTCCCCCTTGACCGTTAGGATCTGGAGGAATGCGATCGCCCTGAGCATCAAACTGAGCACCGGAGTTGCTAAAAGAGCCATTCAGAGCAAAATCAAAATTCCCGAAATCGCCGGAAAAGGATTGTTGGATATTTTGTCCAAAAGTCTCACTCACATTGGTGGGAAAGGCATTGAGATCCACTGTGGTTTCCCCTTGCAGTCCCTCACCTCTCCCCCGCTTAGTAATAATATTAATTACACCGCCGGTTGCGCCATCGCCATAAATCGCCGTCGGTCCTCGCAGCACTTCCACCCGTTCGATCGCTGAGGGGTCAATGGTCCGCAAATCCCGGGCCGCATTGCGGTTCGTAGACTGCGGTACCCCATCAATAATCACACTAATATTCCGACCCCGCAAGGTTTGGCCGAAGTTACTCGCACTTTGAGTCCCCACGGACAATCCCGGGACTTCCTGGGAGAGAATTGTTCCCAAATCTCGCGTCAGTCGGGTTTGTTGTTCGAGTTGTTCTTCCCCTACCACTGAAATCGATGCGGGAACGTCTGTGATTCGTTCGGCGATTCGGGTTGCTGTCACAATCAGTTCAATAATATCGGCATTCGCAGGCACTGCCTCAGACTCCGTTGGCGGTGATGTTTCTGTGGGTGGGGGTGGAACGGTTGCCGTTTCCGGAGGTGCCGTAACCCGGAAACCAATTTGGCCATTTTCAACCACCACATCTGTTAAGGGGACTGCTGTTGTGCCGGTTACGGTGACTCGCACTTGGTTTCCTTCCCCTGATGTCACGGCGATCGCAGTAATCCCCTCGATGGGGTTATCCGCCCGAAAATTTTCCCCACCGGGTAAGCGTAATCGGGCGTTGACAATATCGGCAATAAACGTTTCCCCGTCCTGAGAGGTCAACACTTCCGGCGTTCCTCCTGCCAGGGTTTCTAAAACTACCTCCACTCCCGTTGGGGTTGAATTGAGGCGAACCCCGGTAATCAGCGCCATCTGTGCATACACGGGAACTGCTGCCACGAGGGCAATCGTGCTTCCCATCCATAGACTATTCAATAAATGCTCTTGTCTCACACTCTCTCCTTAAACCCTAATCTCTAGCATTGCGATCGCCCTTTTGTCTCCATCCAACTTTCCCGGTGGGGTCTGAGACCCTGGACCTTGATCCGCTACTCGGGGATTCTCTGGGCGAGACTTCATCGACCGGATCCGGTCAGTGAAGTCTCGCCCAAGGGAATCTCTGGATTTTGACCGAACTCATCATACAGTTATTGAAAGTAATATTCAATAACTTAAAAATATTTTTTTGACAAGTCCAGACTTGGCAATCCCCTTCTTTTCCGTGAATAAATCCGGGAAACCCTTGTATTTCAATAGGTTGCAGAATTTTGGAACGCCTAGCCTTTTGTGGCAAAAATCCGCCTTACCCTTCCTGAAAAACCCCTGGAACCCTTTCTCTGTAATAATTTAAAAAATTTATGAATTTTTCTGACTCCCCTTGCCCCATCTTGCCTCTATTGACAAAATTTAAAATTAATCTTGCTAATCTATGATATTATTTTCGGTTTTCTTGCCTGTTTATTGAGAATAGTTATAAATAGATAAAGGCAATCAGGCTGATGACCCCTCGCCGGATTAGGGAGCCACTGGCACCGGAAGGAGTATCCTGGAAAGAGTCCCTCGGGTGGCGTGCGATCGCGAATGGGAATCCTGAATGATTTCCCAACCCTGGATCAATCAGCGCTCTACCTACCCAGGAAACCCGATAAACTAATCGGTAAACTCCCGTTACGCTTAACTATTATTGATAATCATGAACCGAAAATTATTCTTCACCATGTTAGGGGCAGTAGCCCTGGTCCTCTGCCTCCTGGGTGCCGGGGTCTTCTATGAAATCCTCGCCACCGGACCTGTCTCCTTATTGCGCGGACCCGTGGAAACCCAGGTCGAGGCGGCGATGTTTGTTCCCCGACAAGCGCCTCTGATGACTTCCTTATTAGTCAATGTAGACAAATTAGAGGATGTGGGGCGACTAGCAGTAGCACCCAAATTGCGGGGTCAGGTACGGGAGGAATTTGACCAGATTAAAAAGGGAGTCCTAGCCAATACGGATTTAAATTATCACAAGGATATTCAACCTTGGCTAGGGGATGAGATTACCTTTGCCGTCACCAGTGCCGACTTTGATCGCGAAGGGGTCAACGGTCGGCAAGCGGGGTATTTACTGGCGGTGGAGACGAAAAATCCCCAGCGTAGCCGAGATTTTCTGGAGGTATTGTGGTCCCAGAATGCCAGTAATGGGGTCAAGGTAGGGGTCGAAAATTATCAAGGGGTGAAGCTGATTTATAGTCAGACTCCAGAGGCAGTTGGCAAGTCTGATGGATTATCGGTCAGTTGGGCCTCGGCTGTGGTGGGCGATCGCTTCGTGTTGTTTGCCAATCATCCGAAAGTGCTGCGGGATGCGATTAATAATGTCCAAACCCAAAATCTCAGCCTCAAGGGAAATTCAGCCTATCAGGAGGCAGTCGCCAATATGTCCTCGGCAGGGATTGGACTGAGTTTTATCAATGTTGAGCAGTTTACCGCCTGGATTAGCGATCGCCCTGGGGAAAATGGCCTCAAACCCCCCTCTGAGCGGGTTCTCACCGCCCAAGCCTCCCCCAGCTTAGGAATTGCCATCGGCTTAAACCGCCAGGGATTACTGGCCCATACGATTTGGAATGGTAGCACTGCCACCGAATGGGCGACAAGTTTACCCAGTTTATTGGGACCTGTAAAGGCATTGCAATATCTACCGGAACAGACTGCTTTGGCCATTGCTGGTGCGGATTTGAATCAGTTGTGGTTGGCCTTGGAGGAAGGATTTCCCGAATCGGGGGCGGTGGGTCAAATTCTACGACAACCTGTGGCAATGGTGCGATCGCGCTGGGGATTGGATTTACCCGAGGCGATTTTTAGCTGGGTGCAAGGGGAATATGCGATCGGGTTGTTACCAAAATCCTCGGTGGAAAACCTGGATAATCCAGGATTGGCGTGGATTTTTGTCGCTCAGAAATCTCGGGAAACTGCTGTCAAAGGGATTGAACAATTAGATGCGATCGCCCAAGAACAAGGGTTCAGCGTCGGGCCCGTTTCCTGGGGGAATCGCCCTATTTCCACCTGGACCAAATTAACCACCAAACCCATCACCACCAAGGCAAAAGGGACGAAACCCTTACAAATTGCCGCTGATGTTCGGGCGGTGCATACCGAAATTGGGGCCTACGAAATTTTTGCCAGTTCCCTAGAAACCTTAACAGCGGCGATCGATGCACCGACTACGGGTTCAATCGTGAGTAATCCTGACTTTCAGAGTGCGATCGGTCCCCTTCCCCAATCCAATTACGGCTATTTCTACCTGGATTGGCTGGCATCTGAAGAGAGTTTAACCCGTCGCTTCCCAGTTCTGAGATTAGTCACCCTCGCCGGAAAACCCCTATTCCAGCGGTTACAGTCCATTTCCCTGAGTTCCCCTGCACCGGGAATCGAACCGGGGATAGAACTCCAGCCCGTCAAAGGGTCCCCCTTAGCTGACTTGTTCATCCGCCTGGGTTCGTGAAAATTGCTTTGCAGGGCGATCGGACTTCCGGTTCCCGGACCTTGGCAAGGGGAGGGTTAGGGTGGGGTCCTCCTGACGTGGCAAAGCCACGTCAGGAAGAAATAGGGTGGCACCCGTCTCCATACAGGCGCGATCGCCTCATGAGAGTGCGTGAGGTGGCGATCGCCACTTGCGCGTAAACCCCACCCTAACCCTCCCCTTGCTAAGGTCCGGGAA
>NZ_JAFLQW010000134.1 GCF_017313335.1 Phormidium pseudopriestleyi FRX01
CAGATTAATTATACCATGGATTTGGTTAACTACGTACCTACGTTCACCCACCTTATATCCCACGGCTAAAGCACATGGGTTTTACGGTGCTTTCTATAAAATACCACGGGGATTTTAATCCCTCGTGTCGCGGACCTCTCAGCACTAAAGTGACTGAGTTTCCCACATACCGGATATTTCTATGAGTCCAATGGCGCCGGCTCTAATGGGTTGTCTTAGCGCTAAAAACCACCTAGAGGCAGACATTGCACTTTAAATTTCTTGCATCAAAACTCTCAAAAGCCCCCCGGAGTAAGGGGGCTTCGGGCGATCGCCTCAGAATATGGCAACGCTTCTAATACAGTTTGAACCCAATTTGACCGTTAATTCCTCGGAGGTTGTGGTATCCCGCCCCAAAGAAAAAGTTACCATTGGGCAAGATTTGCACCCCGGCCGAATAAGCAAAGTCTTGTCCAGAATTGGGGTCGTTATAAAGTCCCACCCCGACATATCCGGAAATCTGACCAATCAATGGGGGGCTGATAAATTTCATCACGTCAATCCCAACGGCACTCTCATTGGTCAACCCCAATTCTACCCCTAAACCCAATCCCCGGACCCCGACGGAAAAGGTGGGTTCACTATCCTGCACGCCTACGGAAACCCAAGGTTGGGGCAGGAGTTGAGCCTGGGCACTAGGGGCTAGGAAAACGGCAGATAATCCTAATAGGGCTGAACAGAGGAGGGTATTTTTCATAACTTTTCTTCTGGGGTCTTCCGGAATTGTTAGGAATTCTTGATTTTTAAGGCTTGATCATAGCTTGGGTTTCGCCGGAACGGTTGCCGCCACCCAATCTGAAAGATTCGAGGGGGAATCAAGCCCCGTCGGGGGTGTTTTCATGGCTGAGTTGGTTGAGGGCGATCGGTACAGGGGTTAGTAATTGGTCGGTGGGCAATGCCCACCCTACATTGGCTATTTAGGGTTTGGAGTTAGAGGCGATCGCCTCTAATTTTCTCCCTTCACTAGGGGTTGAGGCTGAAACATTGCGGTACTTAAATATCGTTCTCCACCACTGGCTTGAATTGCGACAATTGTGCGATCGCGATATTCTGGACGCGCCCCTATTTTCAAAGCGGCTTCAACCACAGCCCCCGTGGATATCCCACTAATAATTCCTTCTTGACTTGCCAAAAGTCGCCCTATATTGTATGATTCTTCTTCAGTCACCATCACGATTTCATCAATTAAATCTGCCCGCAAAACATCAGGAATAAAGCCTGCCCCAATTCCTTGTATATCGTGAACATTGCGACTCTTTCCGCTTAAAACTGCACTGGCGGAAGGTTCCACTGCGACAATTTTTAAATCTGGGTTTTTCCGTTTCAAATAGAAACCTGCCCCAGTCAGAGTTCCACCTGTTCCCACCCCAACCACTAAAATATCAATATTCCCTTCCGTATCCCGCCAAATTTCCGGCCCTGTAGTTTGATAGTGAATTTTCGGATTAGCTGGGTTGCTAAACTGTTGGGGAGAAAAAGAATCAGGAATACTTGCTAACAGTTCATTCGCCCGTTCAATGGCACCAGGCATATCCGCTTTGGCTGGAGTTTTCACAACTTCTGCACCATAAGCTTTCACCAGTTTTTGCCGTTCCAGACTCATGTGTTCTGGCATCGTTAAAATTAAGCGATAGCCCTTAGCGGCACAAACCATCGCTAAACCAATCCCCGTATTCCCTGATGTCGCTTCAATAACTGTTGAAACTCCAGGTTTAATTAAGCCAGCTTTTTCGGCTTCTTCAATCATGCTCACGGCAATTCTATCTTTAACAGAACGGGCCGGATTCAAACTTTCTAGTTTGAGCAGAATTTTGGCTTGGCAATTATAAAGTTCAGGAAGATTGCGTAATTTAACTAACGGGGTATTGCCGATAATTTGGGTAATGTTTTTGTAGATTTTCATGGTTAATTAAAGGTTATTATCGCGGTTTTTGTCTATTATAGCATTGGTTGAATTATTGATAACTTGCCAATTATCTAATTTTTTTGGGGTCACTGAAGTCGAATAATAAAGACTCTAAGGGAACTTCAAAAAATCAAATAGTCCAAACCCACACCCTGAAGCAATTATAGGGTGGGAAGAAGCCCACCTTTGAGTAGCCCACTGAACAGAAGGTGAGCATTGCCCACCCTACTCCTTTTGCTAGGTCAACCAAATGGTTAATGGAAGTTTAAGGGGATGGGAGGTTAAATCATGAGCTGAAACCAGACGACAACAAAAGCCCCCATTAGGATAATATGAGGGAGATTTTTAGCCAAGGGACGGCGGGTAATTTTCAACAGAGGAAACAAACTAAAAGCCAAAAATGAAATTAATGTCAACCCTTGGGCAAACTGGGCTACATCCAAACTCCAAGTTAAGGTGAATAAGCCATCTCCACTGAAACCAAAGGTGCGGGCAATCACGGGTAAAATCTGTCCGGCTTCAGTCATGGCGGAGGGTAAATAGTAGGCCAGATTTCCTGCTAAAACCATTGGCATATAGGCATAAACAACGGTTTGATAATCTGGCATTTCTGGATCGAAGAGTTCAGCGATTTTATGGGTGATGTAGGTGAGAATTAGGGGAATTGATAATAGCAATAAAACCACCGGAATTGCGATCGCCAGATGGCCCGAATCGATTGCCAAATCTCCCCAGCCAAACCATGCCAAAATCGGTTGAGAACAGTGCAGAAACACCCCGCCAAACAGTAACAGCAGCAGGGCAATTTCTGCGGGGAACCCCTTGTGATTCTCAAAAAGATCTGCTGCCGGAGACCGAAAATTTAACTGGACCGAACGGTTCGGACAGGCTTTAAGACAGCTCATGCATAACATACAATCTCGGTTATCCAGCAACTGGGCGGGGTGAGAATACAAGGGACATCCCCCCGTGGCCTGCCCCTCCGTAGGCAGGGCATCAGGAAAATTAACCGGAGTGGCATCACCGCCCTGATAGCAACCAAAGGTGCTGCATTGAGTCCCACAAACCTGCTGAGTCGATCGCAACTCCACTACCGCCAACTTGGCAAACATCCCATTCATCCCGCCAATAGGACACAAATGACGACACCAGAGGCGGCGTTCATAGATAATGCTACAAATCACCGCCCCCCCGGCAATAATTAGCAGTAGCCAAGCGGAAAGATTGGCATGATGGGGCAGATCCCATAGTTTCTCCCACAGATAAATTGCCACAAACCCGGCCCACAATGCCCAAGCGCCCCATTTATTCAGCCATTTTGTCGGCCAGGGCAATAGCTGACGAGGCCAAATCCATAGAGACAGTTTTCTAATCCATTCCCCGGCAATCATAAACGGACAAACGGCACACCAGAGGCGACCGAGCACGAAAAATAGGAATAAATAAAACGGCCACCACCAAGCCCAAAATAAGTTAAGGACGATGTTGGCATCTCGGCTTTGGGGTCCAATAAATCCCATAATGGTGACGGGGATAAAAATAGCCATCATCGGCCACCAAAACCGTTCCGGCCACCAATCGCTTAATAGGAATTGGCGCAACCCTGGAATTTGATTGAGTAGATCCACCCGAAAGGAATTTTTTTGGGATTCAACAGACCACAATACCTGTTCAGGAATCACTGTTTGTTCGGCTGGGGTCATCACCACTGCCCGTTTGAGAATATTTTCTAATTCGGCGATATTACCGGGATAGTCGTAACTCAGTAGCCGCCGCAGGTCGGCTTGATCGAGTTGTAAGGTCGGGCGGTCCTGTTCCCGACAGAACTTTTCCAGAAAATAGTGGGCAAAAGCGGGTATATCTGCTTTGCGCTGGGAAAAGGTAAATAGTTTAATGGTATGGGCATCAACTCCTGAAATTGGCAGTTTAGTGGGACTGATGAGAATCAGACGCACCCAAAGGTTTTGAGGGGGTTGCTGGGAGATTTTCTGCTGGGCTTCTATTGGGGCGTTGGGGATTAGGTTTCCGGTTTTGAGATAGTGAATCAGTTGATCGCGATCGCTTTGACTGAGAATTTACCAGTTATCAATGGCTAGGGTTCCCCTTTCTAATAAGGCGATCGCCCCGGTTAACCCGTCAATCCGTCCGAATAAAATATCCGTATTTATATCCCCCTCTGCATTTCTGGGCAATTGGGCACAATCAATTTCTGCAAAGGGGCGATTTTTGAGTCCAGACTGGGCGTGAATTAGCCCGGAGATAAAAGTTTTTCCGCTACCCGGTGAGGCTTGAAGAAAAATGGGTTTTAAGTCTTGGGTGGCTTGTTCAATCTGTTGGGCAAGTTTTTGACTAGATTTGCTATTACTGATAATAGTTTCCCCGATGGGAACTGGGCGGATGTAGGGTTGCAATCCTTGAATGCGGGCTTGTTCTTTGGCAATCCGGTCTTGAAATTTAGCTAGATCCTGGGCTAAGAGGGCATTGATCGCGCCGTTAATTTCGGGATATTCTGTTTTGAGTTGTTCAAAGCGGTCTCTGGATAAAAACCAAATTTCACTTTTGACGATCGCGATCGCCCCGGTTCGGTAGGCGGGTGTCTCACTAAGCATTCCTAGGGAAATATGACCGAATAGTTCTCCGGCATTTCGATAGATAATATGGGTTTTACCAACCGGGGATGTGCGATACATTTCTACGGTTCCCCACTTGAGTAGATATAAGCCTTGGGGAGTAGCATCTTGTGCAAAAATATTGGTGCTGGCTTCTACCCGCAATAAATATAGGGATGAAGCAATTTGTGCGATCAGTTTTTCCCCTAATTTACCCCAAATGCGATGAAAACCTAACCAACTGATACAGTCTTCTATCTCTTCGGGGGTGGGTTCTGGTGGGTTGGAAGAAATTTTTAGAATCATAAATAGGATAGAACAAATAGGTTGAGTGCAGAGAAACAATTAAAATTAATCATGTTAATTTTAAGGGTCTGCTTCACGAAAAGCGACAAAATACCTGAGCCATACTTTTCATAGTTTATTTTCGCACAGTTTTAACCCGTTTAGGTGGAAATGTTAACAATTCTACAAGGTCTATCGCGTGATTTTGATCACTCCCGTGGCGGGACGCGCTCCATTTTTGATTCAACGCTCAATGCCTTATTTCTGGAGTTTAGACTAAGCGAGTGCCACGAAAGCAAAAAGAGGGGAGTAACTCAGCCGAGCAGTAGTAGGGTGGGAAGAAGCCCACCGAGCAGTTGGCGACTACCCGCAGAAGGTGGGCTTCTTCCCACCCTACTTTCTACTTTCTATAGCAATCCTATATCAGTTGTGGAATAAGACCTCTCCCCCAACATAAGGCGGCCTACAAGGAGAGGGGAGCTATATCTGTCATAAATCATTTAGGATTGCTATAGAGCTAACGACCCAACGCCACACTCTAGGACTTCACCAGCCCCAAAATAATCTGGGCAGCCCGATCGCAAACTCCCGGTTCCCCCAAGGCATCTCGCATTTGCTGATAGTCTTGCTGCATCTGCTCTCGGCGCTTGGGATTTTCTAGTAAGTCTAGGGCTTCCCGAACGATATTCTCGGTTGTAGCAGACTCTTGCAGCAATTCTGGAACGATGGATTTCATTAACACCAGGTTGGGAGCAGACATGAAGGGGATGGAAAATTTGAGGAGATGGCGGGCAATCCAAGCAGTGAGGGGATTGACCCGATAGATGACAACTTGTGGGACGTTTAACAGGGCAATTTCTAAATTGACGGTGCCGGATTTGGTAATGGCTAAGTCAGCGGCAGCGATCGCCATGCGACTTTGATTCGCTTCGACCAATTTCGCCCGCAATCCATAACGCTGAATCTCGGTTTCTAGGGTGGGGCGATATTTTTCCCAGGATAGGGGAAGATAAAACTGCACCGATGGATGGTGAGTTTGGATCTGCTGTGCCGCCTCAAACATCACGGGTAATAGATAGCGGAGTTCTTGTTGTCGGGAGGCGGGGAGGAGGGCGATCGCCAGTTCATCGGACTCGATGCCCAAGGTTTGACGGGCCATCTCTCGGGTTGGAGCGTTCTGAAGGACATCAATGAACGGATGCCCCACCCAGTCAACTACTGCGCCATGCTCTTGGTAGTAACGCGCTTCCGTGGGAAAAATGGCGAGGAGACGATCGCACAGTCGCACAATCTCAGTCGTGGTGCGATCGCCCAAAGACCACACCCACTCCTGGGGGGCAATATAATAAATTCGCGGCACCTGGGGGACTTGTTCCTTGGCAAAATTCCCAATCCCCAGATTTGGACCGAGATAGTCAATCAGAATAATCACATCCGGGGGGGAGTTTCGCAGATAGGCTTTGGCACAACGCTGGATTTGCAGAGTGGGCCAAATATAGGGCAAGGATTCGAGAATACCCACAGAACCAATCCCCGTCGTATCTCCCAGGAGGACTGCACCGGCTTGGGCCATTTTTGCCCCACCCAAGGCCATAATTTCTAGGGGAATCCCGACGGATTGAGCCTGACGATAGAGGGCTTCTACCAACATTGCCCCTTGCATATCCCCAGACACCTCCCCAGTGCTGATAAAAATTGTTGCCATTGGCGACCCCTTATTCGTGACTGGAACGCCGTTGTCGTCCGGGAATCGGTCCCCGGCGATCGGCAGTGATCGACTGCCGCAGGAACTCCAACAAATGGAAGAGATAGGGGGTCTGGGGCAGTTCCGTTAATTGTTCCAGCGCCTGTTTAAATGACTCCTCAGAATGGTAAATCAGGCGAAAGGCTTTTTTGAGTAGTGAAAGGTCATCCGGGGAGATTCCGGCGCGTTTGAGGCCGATCAGGTTGAGCGATCGCACCCGAGAGGGATTGCCCTCGACCAACATATACGGGGGTACATCGCGATCGATCCGCGTCATCCCCCCCACCATTGCCAGTTCCCCAATATGGACGAACTGATGAATTCCCAAAACTCCGCCTATTCTGGCGTGATTTTCAATGCGAACATGACCCGCGAGTTGCACCGTATTGGTAATCACCACGCGATCGGCAATTTCACAATTGTGGGCAATATGCACATAAGCCATCAACAAATTATCATTGCCGATCGCCGTTGCCTCTCCCTCTCCCGTAGCTCGATTAATCGTCACATACTCGCGAATCGTGTTGCGATCGCCAATTTTCGTGAGACTTGAAGCCCCAGAATACTTCAAATCTTGTGGCTCAAACCCGATCGCCGCCCCTGGAAAAATGCGATTGCGCGCCCCGATTTCCGTGCAACCCTCGATCGCGACATGAGGACCAATTGTCGTTTCTGGGCCTACTTTCACTTGCGCCCCAATCACGGCATAAGCTCCGACTTCAACAGTCGGGTGCAGTTCTGCATCCGGATGGATGACTGCCGTCGGATGAATCAGAGTTTTCATAAAATTACTTGAAGAAGGAAAAAGGAAGAAAAAAGAATCAACCCCCAACCGTTAACAGTCCCCGAGAGCTTAATTCTCAATTCTCAATTCTCAATTCTTCCCGCTCACTCCTCACTAATAATTTCCCGTTTAGTCTACTCGGGAGAACAGGAGTTCCCCTTCAGTCACCAATTGACCATCCACTTCAGCACGAGCGTGCATCTTGGCAATCCGCCGTTGTGACACCCGTAGAATTTCAGCGGTCATTACCAGTTGGTCCCCAGGAATGACTTGACGACGGAAACGGACTTTATCAATCCCGGCGAATAAAAATAAACTCCCCTCCATTCCCGGAAACTGAGTCAGCACCACCCCGCCGACTTGCGCCATTGCTTCGACGATTAACACCCCAGGCATAATCGGACGCCCGGGAAAGTGTCCTTGAAAATGAGGCTCGTTAAAGGTGACATTTTTAATCCCTACGGCGCGTTTTCCCGGAACGTAATCGATAATCCGGTCCACTAAGGCAAAGGGATAACGGTGAGGCAGCAGTTGCTGCACTTCTTCTAGGGTAAAGGTTGTTTTCAAGGCAGTCCCGGTCCCATTCGGGGGGGTGCTTTCGGTTTTGCTCGGGGTAGACTTGGCTGATTGAACGGAATTAACTTCAATAGAAGTGGTCATGACTAGCTTAGGTCGATAGGGTCTGGATCGAAAGTGGAGAGAGTTATCAAAAGGCCCCGCCTCGTTAAATCTGGACCCGTGATTCTGCCAACAAGTGCACAAGCTGGATATGCAGCTTATGACTCGCTTTGTAAGCAATAAAATGAGCCAGGGGCAGAGGGCCGAGTAAACTTAGATCTCCTACTAAGTCTAAAATTTTATGACGCACTGGTTCATTTGGAAATCGTAGGGGGGGATTTATCCACCCAGTTTCTCCGCAAACGAGGGCATTGTCTAAGCTACCCCCTTTGATTAAACCTGCTGCCTGGAGTTGTTCGATTTGACGGGCCATACCAAAGGTGCGTGCTGGGGCAATGTCGGTGGCAAAGCTGGACTGATTGGGGGACCAACTGTGCCACTGGTTGCCGATCGCCGGTTCTGGAAAATCAATCCCATAACTAAATCGCAGTTCCGCACAGGGGAGGGCCGAAACAAAGGCATCCCCTTCATAGACAGAAATCGCAGATGCCAGGGGAGAGATTTCTGCCCGGTCCCCGGGGGTTGTGGGGACTAGGCCAACTTGGGCGATCGCCTCGACCCAAGGCAGGGCTGACCCATCCAATAACGGCAGTTCCGGTCCATCCACTTCAATGCGAGCATCCTCTACCCCCATTGCCATCAAAGCAGCTAACAAATGCTCGACGGTTCGCACCGATGCCTCAGCGATCGCCAGTTCGGTGGAAAGGGTCGTCTGATGAACCGCATCAAATCTCGCCGGAATCACCGGGCAACCGGGAAGATCCACCCGCACAAAGTAGCGTCCTTCCCCGGGTACACCGGGCAGTATTTTGACCCGAGTCAAGGTTCCCGTATGTAATCCCACCCCAGAG
>NZ_JAFLQW010000057.1 GCF_017313335.1 Phormidium pseudopriestleyi FRX01
AGTTTGGCGCAACAATGCCGATTTCGGGACTGTCAACATGACTCGGAACCCGGTTGTGCCATCCAAGAGGCGATCGCTGAAAAAACTTTGGATATTGAACGATTTTTCAGCTATCAAAAGCTGCAAAATGAGCTAGAATATTTGTCTCGAAAACAGGACCAAACAGCTCAATTAGCGGAAAAGAAACGCTGGAAAAAGATTCACAAACAACTCAGGAACCTGAGTAAGGGATAAAAAAAGAAACCGGTGGGGGTTCAAACCCCCGCCCTGTCAAGGTGGTAAATTTAATGACGAAAAATCGTTGTTTCATGTAGGGGTAGGGTCTCCAAACCCTCTGATCTGATGTAGGGGTTTGGTCTCCAAACCCTCTTGAGGCTACAAATAGGGAGCGTCCCAATGCTCGCCTCCCTCACCCTAAATCCCTCTCCCAAAGAGGGAGAGGCCTGTCCGGGGCTCAGGGCTCCGGGGGATGAGGGCAGACTGTCCAAACATCAGATGCTCCCAACGCAACAACCTTTAGTAAAGGAGAAACCCGGTTTCTGGTCCCCTTACTATAGAGCGTTTACGAATTTAATCTGCACCTTCTTCATCCACATACTCGACTTCATAACCATCTCCATCGATGCCATCATCACCATCTCGATTAGAATGTCCTACGGAGTTGGCAGACACCACCGCGCCGAGTTCTAACTGTTCTCGCACCTTCTTCTCAATTTCATTGGTGATTGGGAGATTTTCTTCCAGATACTTCAGGGAATTATCCCGTCCTTGACCAATATTATCTCCGTTGTAGCTATACCAAGCGCCCTTACGATTAATCACGCCGGTTTCTTCAGCTAAATCAATCAAGCATCCCATATTAGAAATACCCTTGCCGAACAAAATATCAAATTCAGCAATCCGGAATGGCGGCGCGACTTTATTTTTTGCCACCTTAACCTTAGCCCGAATTCCGTATTCTTCCGTACCTTTTTTCAAGGTTTGAATCCGGCGGATATCCAGACGAACCGAAGCGTAGAATTTGAGCGCATTTCCTCCGGTGGTGGTTTCCGGGTTGCCGTAACCGCCAATTTTTTGCCGTAATTGGTTGAGGAAAATCACTGTACAGCCGGATTTACCAATATTTCCGGTAATTTTCCGCAACGCATGACTCATTAACCGCGCTTGTAACCCGATGGAGGGGTCGCCCATTTGTCCCTCGATTTCTGCCCGAGGGACGAGGGCCGCTACGGAGTCAATCACCACGAGGTCCACTGCCGCCGATCGCACTAACTGATCAGCAATTTCTAGGGCCATTTCTCCCGTATCCGGTTGAGAGACGAGTAAATTTTCGATATCAACCCCCACTTTCGCGGCATAACTCGGGTCGAGGGCGTGTTCCGCATCCACAAAAGCAGCTAGTCCCCCAGCTTTTTGAACTTCTGCAAGCGCGTGGAGTGCTAGGGTTGTCTTACCTGCACTCTCCGGTCCGTAAATCTCAATGACGCGGCCTTTGGGCAACCCGCCACCTAGGGCTAAATCGAGAGTGAGCGCCCCTGATGGAATCGTTTCGACTCTCATCTTGGTGGCATCACCCAGGCGCATAATCGCCCCTTTGCCAAAGCAGCGCTCAATTTGGGCCAGCACTACTTTTAGGGCCTTGTCTTTTTCAGAATTCGCTGTGCTTGCTGTAGCCATTATCTTATTTTGGGACTTGCGGATTGGGTATGTTGACTATCTATTCTACATTACTTCAGCTTGGGCTGTGGGGGGTGCAGGAAAGGTTAAAATTGTTTTAAAAATGGAGTGGCTTCTCCCCCTGGTGGCGGCCTAGCTCAAAATGTTGTAAAAGTCTTGCTGATTATAGCTTTTATTGTTTAGTCCCTGCTCAAACCCCTGAGAACTGTTCATGAATGAGTCGAACGCTTATCAAATGCTGACGGATACGGCCCTATCGGTGGCTGGATTGACTGCCTACATCCAAGAGTTGTTGGAGTTGGATTCTCAACTGCGGCAAGTCTGGGTGATGGGGGAGGTTTCTAGTGCCAATCGCCATCGTAGTGGGCTGTTTTTCACGTTGCAGGAACCGGATGGGAGTGCGACGATTCGCTGTGTGGTTTGGAGTTCTCAGTTGGAAAAGTTGGTGCAGATGCCTTCAAGGGGGGAGCAAATTTTGGTGTTGGGTAGTATTCGGATGTATCCGAAGCGGGGAGAGTATCAGCTAACGGTGTGGCAGGGGTTTCCGGCTGGGGAAGGGTTGCAGGCCCTCCGATACCGCCAGTTGCGATCGCGCTTGGAAACTGAAGGGTTATTTGATGCTGACAGAAAGCGCCGGTTACCTCGTCATCCGCAGATTGTGGCGGTGGTGACTTCTCCCCAGGCGGCAGCATGGGGCGATATTCAGCGGACTCTCAATCAGCGTTATCCGGGATTGCGGGTGTTGTTGTCTCCGGCAACGGTCCAGGGGGAACAGGCCCCGGCTTCGATTGAGGCGGCGATCGCCCGGGTGGAGGCAGACAATCGCGCTTCTGTGCTGATTTTGGCCCGGGGTGGGGGTGCTTCTGAGGATTTGGCTTGTTTTAATGATGAACGGGTTGTGAGGGCGATTTCCCAATGTTCGATTCCGGTGATTACGGGAATTGGACATGAACGGGATGAGTCTCTGGCGGATTTGGTGGCGGATGTTCGTACTTCCACTCCGACTGCGGCGGCTGAAATTGTGGTGCCAGAATTGGCGAGTTTGTATGCTGAACATCGGTCCCGGGTGGAACGGGTAAAAGCGGCGATGGTTGAGCAAATGGCGCAGGAAGTAGAGGGGATTAATTATCTGCGATCGCGTTTATATCGGTTACCGTTAGAACGACAGCTTAAAGAAGACTGGCAATCTTTGCAGTGGCTACAAAAACGCCTGGTGCAAGTGACGTTACAGCAGGGCGATCGGGCGCAGCAGCGTTGTGAGTTGTTACGGCAAAAGTTAGCGACTCTGGACCCGCAACAGGTGTTACAACGGGGTTATGCGGTGTTGAAGAAAGAGGATGGGGCGATCGCACGCAGTAGCAGGGAGTTAGTGCCTGGGGATGAGGCGATCGTGCAACTGGCTCAAGGTCAGGTTAAGGTGCAAATTACGGAGATTTTGGAATAATTTTTATACATCTGGCTGCTGTCATCATTAAAGAGGATCAACTCATCCTGTGGAAAGCGCTTTATGACCGGTGAACCGGCGCTGAAGATATGCCATAAGGGGGAAGCAATGGCGGGACGATTGGGGCTCAAAATGTAAGGCAGTACCGTTGAGTCTTGATCATCCAATCATGTTAAAACAAATCCCAATCAAAGTAAAATTGAGGAGAACGGCTTACCTAGGGGGGTTCCTCTTAGGTGCAATGATGGCGATCGCTGACCCGATTTTCGCACAAGAGGAGATGCCGATGCCTCAACCCTCACCGGCAACGGAGGAGAGTCTATCGGGGTTGAATGAGCCCTTTTTTGCTGATGTCATGGTCGAAGGCAGACCGATTTTTCAAGTCGGCAGTGTGGGAAATATGACGGCAAGAGAGCGCGTACAGATTATCAACCGACGCATCTCCAGTTTGAGGGGTCAATCTGAAACTTTAGATTCGATTACGGTTCAGTATAAGCAGGCCGAAAATTATGCAACTTTGCAAGTCAACAACCGCGTGATTATGACGGTAATCCAGCAGGATGCTGAGGATTTTGGGGTTGACAATGCTCAAGTTTTAGCCAGTCAGTGGGCGGAGGAATTAAATCAAGCTCTTGATCGTCCTCCCCTGGCGATCGATGTTGCCCAACGCCTGAATGCCACGGTGCGGAATTTAATTCAAGATGCAATTAGTAACTTACCCTCGTTGGTGGGAGCATTAATTGTCATTTTATTAACCTGGGGCGTGGCAATTACTGTTCGTCAGATTGCCTATAGTTGGGCGCAAAAAACCGAAGGCGATCGCAGTACAGAATTGTTGATTTCTCGATTGGGTTATGGGGCGATTTGGGTCATCGGCTGGGTGATTGCCTTGGGGGTTTTAGGACTCGATTTTGCTGCATTACTCGGTGCATTAGGACTCACCAGTGTGGCAATTGGTTTTAGTTTAAAAGATGTTTTAAGTAACTACATTGCCGGAGTTATTTTACTCGCAGTTCGTCCATTTCGGATTGGGGACCAGATTGCGATCGATGAATATGAAGGCACCGTCACCGAAGTTCAACTCCGCACCACCACGATTAAAACTTATGATGGACGGCTGATTTATATTCCGAATCAAGAAGTTTTTTCATCCAGCATTACGAACAATACTGCTTCACCTCGGCGACGCACTTCGGTGATGGTTGGTGTTGATTATGAAGCTGATATCAATCAGGCAAAAGCCGCGATTTTAAAAGCCCTATCCGAACTCGACTTAGTAGAATCCAGTCCGGCACCGGAAGTCCTCGTTCGCGAATTAGCCGCTAGTACGATTAATTTAGAAATTCGCTTTTGGGTGGATTCGCGACGAGCAGAGTTTCTGGAGATGACCTCTCAAGGCGCTCAAAGAATTAAAGAGGCATTAGACTCAGCGAATATCGAAATGCCGACGGAGATTTATACCCTGAATTTCCGCAATTTGCCTCCCTCGATTTCTGCCTCGGTTAATTCATCCCCACCCTCCGGCTAAAGCCTGGGGCTACCAGAGTATAGCCCGCCTGCGTGGGCTATAAATTGCCCTAAACAAATCAGGTTAACCGATGGATTTTGGAGAGGATTCCCCCCAGGGAGATGGAGAGGGATGATTGAGAGGATTGTAGCGGTGAAATTGAGTCAATACCTATCTAGGGACTGATTTACACGGGCCTGGTTTATGCTACAATTATATAATAAATAATACCACAGTTTTTACTCAATTTGGAGATAAAATCATGAGAAAATTTACTCAATCACACTTGCCCGCAGTATTTGTGAGTTTATTGGCGATCGCCGGAGGATTACTAACGGGAACTGCCCAAACCGTTGCCGCCACAACTCCCTCCTGGCAACAGGCACAGGCAACCGAGAGTTTCTGCCGTCGCACCCTCACCTCTTCGGGATTAATTATCCGCCAAGGACCGAATACCAACTCTCCCCAGGTGGGATATGTTCCCTTTAACGAACAAGTGACTCTCGTCCAAGGATTTCAAAGTATCCAAGGACCCCAGGGACGCCAGTGGGTCGAAATTGCCGCCCCCCTGCGCGGATATGTATCCAATGGCTATGACAATAGCAGCAATTTGGGCTACTGTGTCGAACAGATGGGAACAACTCCCGTAGCGACTACCGGAGCAACCCCGGTGAATTTGTGCCGAGAAGTCAATGGCGATCGCGCACCCCGAGGGTTAGCCATTCGCGAAAACCCATCCCGCCTTTCCGCCTATAAAGGTGGAGTTGATGCTGGGGGACGAGTCACCTTAGTTGAAAATTATCAACTCGTCCGAGATCTCAATGGCGAACCCCGAGATTGGGTTCAGATTACATTCCCGATTAATGGCTATATTTCCGCCGAGAGTTTAGCCGTCTGCCCCCAAGGTTAATGGGGTTGAATGAGAATAAATAATCCCTCTTTTTCCAAGCAAAAGGGGGATTATTTTAGGATTTAATTTGAATAAAATCAATGAATGAGGAACATTATTTGGGTGTTATTCTAAAACAGCGACTGCTTCAGACATGGGTTGATACATCGGACTAGAAAACGGCTCGAACCCTTGCCAATCAACGGTCAAATTGCAGAGTAACCGCATTGGCAAAAAGGCTGGTGGCAGATTAACACGCTCTACGGTAATCGTTACAGCATGAGGATTCTGCTGGAAAACTTCAAAGATATCCTCTCGCCAATATCTGGGGCAGTAACCGACCAAATGAGCATCCTCAGTCCGTAACATCAAGGCAAGGCGATCGAATTCATTCTGGAAGTCATGCATCAAGAATAGCCGATCGCCCACTTGCAGAGTCAGAATGCGATCGGCACTGGCAGAAGGCAAATATCGTAATCCATGAGTAAAAAAGTAGAGATGATACCGTCCGCGATCGTCTAATTCCGGATAGGGAAACAGAGCAAAATGATCGGTAACCTTAGTCCCCCCACGGCGAGAAAGCATTGCCATTGGGTCGTATTCCGACTCGGGCAGATTTAACCAACTCATGTAATCTGGATAATCAGGGCGCGATCGCCTTAAAATTCGATTGGAGAAAAAGGCAAAGAGTTCAGTAGATTCATAGACTTTTTCTAAATCTGGAAAAGAGAACAATCCTTCAAAACTCGATTTTTCCCGAGCCTCTTTAACGCCTTGGAGATATCGAAATTGATAGGTTTCTCCCGAGTGAGTTAATTGGGCGATCGCAAACCAAGCCCGACTCCTTGGATCTTGCCAAGCAATAAACAATTTTTTTAACATAACCCCTCTTTTACAGTATTTCCTGGATTGATGAGGTGCAAGCCTCGAAACGGCCATTCCCTTGTCAAGCAGCGAATCCAGAAACCATTTGCACCTCAGCCGACTAAAAATGCGATCGCTGCATTAGCCTCATTGCTCCTATTCGTGGGAAAAGCGGTTGCATCCAACTTTACAAAACTTTACTGTTTGCCTGAGTGCCTCTAGGTTGAAGCCAACTCCCAAAAACTTGACATTAGCGTGTATTCACGCTATATTAGGCGTAGGCCCAGCCTAGGGGTAGTCGCTTTTATGACTGCCGCAGCAAAACCGCTGATCAGGCGGTTTTGTTGTTTTTAAAGATTATCAAAGCAGTAATATTTAATACCGATTGTTGGAATCTGACTCGGTTCCAGGCAGCAGTCTACCAGTAAATTGGCTTCCTGTCATGCTGAAAAAGCACGGTTATTCGGGGACTTTTTGATGTAAACCACGGGGTATAAGCATAAGTCCGCAAGTTGCATGACCAAGCTTTGTTTTGTTTTACTATCAATTCCCCGCAGCAACCTAGAAAGATGGTCTTCAGACAAGGGGGAGTATTTTTCTGAGCGGCTGGAATCAAAAGGATTACCTTGCGATCTCAACTCTTGAAAGTATTGCTTTAGCAGTCGGTCTTCTTTTTTGCCTGCGGCTTCAAAATACACCATCACTGTCCCATTATGAAGTTCGGCATACTTTGCTGCACGTTCAACCACTATAGAAAAAGCACTTTTCATCATTTCCCAGGTATTTTCACCATACATTTCTAAATAACGGTTAAGGTAACCATCGCGAGAAACGACACAAGCATGAACCAGAATAGGACATTGAACAATGGTACTTGTAAGATCTTCCAGAAAACGATTTTGTTCCTGCGGGGGAAGCTTTTCCAGCCAAGCAAACTTTTGTTTTTTGGCTCGAATTTCATTACCATGTAAGGGGGTATCTTCAGGAATGTCCCACCGTTTTTTAAAGTCCTTTAAAAGGTTTTTTATAATCTGTTCGTTAGTCCTTTGAATTAAAACCCCGCCCATCGCAAAAAAAGGAGCCGGATCTTTCGGGCTAGGTTTTGGGCTGCCAGAATCATCTAGGTATAGTGCAAACTCTATAGGAGGGTTCTTTGTAAGCATAATTTATAGCATCAAGATTAATTACCATCTTCCTTTATACCACTCTTCTGCGCCAGTGGCGATGCCAAAGCTAACGCACAATCCCTGTTGTATCCTTCTTGGATAGAAAGCTTTCCCCAGAATCATCAGCCATCCCAACTGCTCCCTGCGATTTGAATGAAAAGCCGATCGCCTTTTTTTCCCTTCCCAAACTCTCCTACTCCGATGCTAACCGAGTCAGCCATTGATCCGCTTCTTTATACTTGCAAAACTTCTGCTCATCTTGGCGGAATTCTCGGGTATGCACATTTAAGCGTCCATTCACCCATTTTCCCTCATGCTGTTTGTGGAGCAACTCGTGATACAAGACGAACTCAACCACATATTCTGGAACCCGATCGCTGTCTAAGCTAATACTCAACACCACGCGATCGCGTCCGCGTTCATAATGGCCGAATTTGCGGGTGGTAAAGGACCGATTCCAACTTAAGCGCGGTTTGAGCATTTTTCCGCCAAAATACTCTCGGTTGAGGGTGTGAAACAGGCGATCGAGGTTGTAGCATTTCCCTTGGGGATTCTCAGCTTCTGTATCAGCAATAAAATCCAGTTCTAACACCACTTCGCTGTATTCTTCGGAAAGAGCATACTCTTTAATGACTTGACTATCTTCTTGATTTTTTCCCAAAAATGCTAATCTAACCAGGGCGTATAAAATCTCATCAGTGGCGTTGACAAAGGCTTCATTAATTTGGGCAATTGCCTCTAAGGGGCCAATTTTTCCTTTGTACAAATGGGTCATATTCGTAAACTCAACCGCGATTGTTTTGCAGGGATGCTGCATCTGAGTCCACAGCATTTCTTCTGCCCGCTTCTGGGTGCGTCTTGTGGCACTGAGATGGCGTTCTAAATTCGACTCGTCGGTTAAAAATTTCATCCAAGCATAAGTCTGCCTAGAAGTTTTATTTAATTGAGCGGGGGTGGCATTCTGTTGAGTGCAGATTCCTTCAATTGTGGCAACGGTTTCTTGAAGACTCTTGAGCAGTTGTTGTTTTTGTGAATGACTGTTTTGCGGATTGGCAACAGTGGAGGCGATCGCTGCTAAAACCTGTCGTTGTTGATTGCGAATATTTTTTAGGCGAATCGGTTGTACAGAGACTGAGGGACTATTGTGGGATCCGACTGGCAGGTTGGATAAGTCGATTTGTGCCAAAAACTCATACGCTTTGCGCGAGGGCGTCGGGAGTTGCGCGGGACTCATATTGGCGTTGGCACAGATTTCGTCAATCTTGCCGAGGGTTTCTTTGATGAATCCCTGAAAACTCAGCAGGCGACTGGGGGGGACTCCTGCCTGTAACTGACTTCTGGCGATTTGTGCTGCTTTGACGATTCCCTGAATCCGAATCATGCCGTTTCCTCCTGGGGCGATCGCCTTGGCGATTCATGTTTGAGGGTAACAGCAAAGGGATTGCTGCTGCAAATTCTCCACCGAGAGTGATCCCCGGAAGAAAACCCGTTGTTGTCGGGAGAGAATTTTCAAAACTAAATCAGCTATTGCCAATTTATAATTAGGGATAAAAAATTTATGAATTTCAGTAGTTTAGATGTTAAATTGGCTGCACTTTAGGCTGAAGCCCTTATGGGACAAGGGTTTTTAGAGAAAAACCCAAAATATTAACACAATCTTAAGATTGATCCCCAATAATGTAACAAAAGGTTAATATCAAAGAGAGGGTTGCACTCAGCGCAGCCCAGTGCGGTGGTAATTTTATAGAAAAGAGGCTCTGAACAATGGCTCAACTCCAGGCTCCCGAAACAGCTATAGGTAACAGTACGGAGATTCTTTGTTGCTACGTTAACATGACAAGCAAAATTCAGATTATCCGAATCTGTAATATTGCCAATTGGTATTTTGAACGGGTCATGTTTCCCGGTCAACGGCTCCTGTTTAAGGCCACTAAGCAGTCTCTGTTAGAAGTGCATACGGGAGGAACGGCAGGGGCGATTCTCTCGGATACGATTCCGTGCGATCGCCTGATTTGTGATGAATAGAAACAGGTTTAACTGGCTATTTTTTTTTGAGAAATAAAAGAAAGATGGGTAACCACAGATTACACAGATTACACAGAATTAATCAGTGAAAATCTGTGTAATCTGTGGTTAATTTTTTTAAAAGGATTGCTGATGAGTGAACTTCGGGCTTTGATTTTTGATGTGGATGGGACTCTGGCGGAAACTGAGCAAGATGCTCATCGTCCCGCGTTTAACCGGGCATTTTTGGAGGCGGGATTAGATTGGGAATGGTCGGTGGAGTTTTATGGAGAATTACTGGAGATTGGCGGAGGGAAGGAACGAATTCGCCATTATGTGCAGCAGTATCAGTCAGATTTTCCGATTCCTAATCAGGATTTAGATCAGTTTGTTGTTGATGTGCATGAGATTAAAAATAAGTATTTTGGTCAGTTGGTGGTGGATAGAATTCCCTTACGTCCTGGGGTGATGCGGTTGATGCAGGAAGCAAAACGGGAGGGAGTGCGTCTGGCGATCGCTACGACTTCTGATCCCCATAATGTAGAGGCGTTGTTAAAAAGTGCGATCGCACCGGATGGTCCTGACTGGTTTGAAGTGATTGCTGCTGGGGATATGGTTCCAGTTAAAAAACCCGAACCTGATATCTATCAATATGCACTCCAGGCTTTAAATTTACAACCAGAGGATTGCTTGGCGATCGAGGATTCCAATCAAGGATTATTAGCGGCTCAATCTGCGGGGTTAAAGACAGTAATTACGATTAATAATTATACCCGCAATCAAGATTTTTCCGGGGCAGAATTGGTAATAGATGCTCTCGGGGAACCGGCTGAACCCTTTACGATTTTATCTGGGGATGCTGGTGATGCAACTTATTTTGATTTGGCATTGGCGCGAAAGTTGCATCAGAGGGGGTGAATTGTTTGTTTTGTTGCCACCAATTGCACTCGGTAACGACTGAAGTCGTTACTACGAACAATTAAGAACGAATGTAGGGGCGATTCGCGAATCGCCCGCGAAAATGGGTTATAGGGAATCAATTTTTCGGGCGGTTTCTGATAGGTTCGCTGAACGTTGACCTTGCGATCGCGCTTTTACGCAGATTAATCCAATGGGAGTTGACAAAATATCCGCTAAAGTGGCTTTTTTGGCAACGGCTTTTAAGGTATTCAGGGGTAACTCTTTTAACACCCACCGAGTTAATCGATAAAGATATTCCCGTTGGTCCAACTCTCTCATCAACTCAATCCCGTGCAATTCATGTAAGTAACGATTAGATGTACCATATCTGCGCCATTGACTTTGTAACTCTTTTAAGGTTGTCCGATGTCGATGTTTGACGATCGCAGTTGGGGCAAATTCTAACCTCCATTCCGTTTCTCTGAGGATGCGCCAGCAGATATCCGCATCTCCTCCCGTTGTCAGATAACTCCGGAATAACCCAATTTCGGCAAAAATAGACCGGCGAATCCCCAAGTTAGCTGTTTGTCCGTAGGGACAAAAGGGATGGGCTAAGGTATGTTTTTGGGAGAGGGTTTCTTCCCGTTCGGAATGTTGTTCTAAAAGAGTTTTTCCAGGTAAGGCAGCAATTTCTCCAACGACAATTCCAATTTTGGGGTTAACAAAAGGCTGAATTAAGGATAATAACCAGTTGGGTTCGGGGCGACAATCTGCATCAGTAAAGGCGATAAATTCCCCCGTGGCGGCCCGGATGCCAGTGTTGCGGGCGGCGTAGGAACTTTGGATTTGCGGTTCGCGATCGGGACGAAGGGTGATTTCCCGGGTGTTTTGAAGCGCATCTTGGAGGAGGGTTGGGGTGCGATCGCTGCTATTATTATCCACAAGAATATACTCTACCTGGTTCGGGGGATAGGTTTGCGATCGCAGGCAGTCTATCAAGTCCGGTAAATCCTCTTCGCCATTATAAACTGGCACCACGACGGATATCTGGGGAAGAAAGTTAGGCGGCATCGGTTGGGGTATTATTTCAGGGTTCATAGGAATTTATAAAATAATGATTTTAACTAATTTTAAATGACAATGGCGCACAATTGTGCGCCATTGGAGGGGAGTTTTCGCGCCGAAGCGGAACGCGAATTAACCTAAAGTCAGACCGAGGATAGCCAGAACCCCACAAATCACATAAAATGCAGCGACAATTTGCAATTCTGACCAACCAATCAGTTCTAAATGATGGTGAATAGGAGCCATTTTAAACAACCGTTTGCCAATCCCATTCGGTCCTTTAGTCGCTTTATAATAAAGCACCTGGGCAATCACCGAGAGGGATTCCACAAAGAACAGTCCACTGATAATAAATAAAGCCCAAAGACTATCACTGGTAAGGGCAACTGCAGCTAAAGCACCGCCCAAGGCCAGAGACCCCGTATCCCCCATAAAGACTCGCGCTGGGTTGCGATTATAGGCGACAAAACCCAGACAACTACCACTGATGCAGGCACAGAAAATTCCTAAACTGGGATGGGTGGAGGTGACTAACGCACCGAGTCCAAGAAAGGCAACTGCCCCGGTTCCCCCCATCAATCCATCCACGCCATCGGTTAAATTTGTGGCATTACTTTCCGCAACCAGAACGAATTCGGCTAGGACCCAAAAGAAGAAACCTAACGGTAAAACAATGCCAAAGGGGAGGGTAATATTGGTAATGGTTGGGGGTTGAGTTAAAGCTAATGCCAAACAAAAGAGTGCGCCAAAACCGAATTGTAAGGCCAATTTCATTTGGGGAGAAATGCCTTTATTCGACTTACGCCTGAGAATTTGCCAGTCATCCAACCAACCAATGAAACCATAACTGAGAGTGAGGGCGATCGCGGCGATCGCCGGAGGTGCAAACCCCGACCAAATCAGCGCCACCAGGGTTGCCACCGGAATAAAAAACACCCCGCCCATTGTCGGAGTGCCTGCTTTTTTCAAATGACTTTGAGGACCATCCTCTCGAATCACTTGTCCAGTTTTGAGTCGTTGCAGTGCCGGAACCACCCAGTACCCAACGGCAACCGTTGCCAAAGTACAGGCAAACAGAGGTAGGGTCAAGGTTTCACCAAAATTGGCGACTCTCCCACTCAACCCATCTAGGATGAGAGATGCCCCAGTCACGGCAACAGTTAAGAGCCAAAATAAACGAGTTCCTGACAGGTTCAACGACTGAACCGATCCCATTTTTGCGTCCACTGATTTAATATCCTCACTCCACACAGACTGTTACTCCAAGCTCGGCTTCCGCTTCTCCGGTGAATCTCCATATAAAATGCCCCAAAACCCAGAAACAGACTCAAACGGGAGGGTTGTAAATCAAACGGGTTAGGGGTCACCCACCCCCAATCATTTACCCTCCTTTACAGGGGTAGTTTTTTTGACAACCGTGGCGAATCATCCCAAGAGACCTCTCCCCGGCCCTCTCCTGCAAGGAGAGGGAGAATAAGGAAATTTTTTTCTTGCTGGAAGGGTCTTTCAGGCTCCCCCTTCCCTCGTAGGGAAGGGGGTTGGGGGGTTAGGTCTCTATGATTCGCCCCCAGAGTCCAAACACAAAAAGTCCGAGGTTTAGTCTTCCTCGGCTGACTCATTATCATCATCATCGTCGTAGGTGGTATCTTCCACAGACATCAGTGCAGCAATTTCTTCTTCATCAATAGCATACTCACTCTCTTTTTCCTCCCGGGCAATCAAGCGACCATTGGATTCTAGCCAATCAAGGATAGACGTTTCTTGTTGCAAAGGAATCACATCAGCAATTTTATAACGAGATTCTTCGCGTAGAGACGGGTTGTACATCTAAAAACTCCTGAAAGTAAAGTCGCTCAAACTTAACGAGATCGGGCAAACTGTAGCGGGATTGGGTGTCCCTGGGAGTGACCCCTTCCAGAGCAGAACTTTGGAAACTCCGGCCGTATAGACCCTTGTCAACCCCTGTCAACAGCTTCTGGGAAACAGAGACGACCGGCTGACCCTTAACAGTACCCCTTGATAATTTTATCGGAAATCGAGTCATTCCCCCAGTTTTGGACCGAGAAAGAATCAACATCTGCTGCATCTGCAACAAGATGGCATCCATAATGATAAGAAGCTGCTGAGTTGAACTTGATTGAGGAAGTCTGAGATGATTGGAAAAACGGAATTATTAGAGGCGATCGCCGGGAAAAATCGCGGAATACTCGCCACACCCTCCCAAAAACAAGCGATTCTCGCAGCGGTTTCCCAACTGGAGGACCGCAACCCCACCCCCCGTCCCGTGGAAGCAGCAGATCTGTTAGAGGGAAATTGGCGACTGCTTTACACCACCAGCGACGAACTCCTCCGTCTCGATCGCTTCCCCTTGGCAACCCTAGGCCAAATCTATCAATGCGTGCGTCCCAATCAAGGCAAAATTTATAATATTGCCGAAATTTCTGGACTCCCTTACTTAGATGTTTTAGTCAGCGTAGCGGCTCGATTTGAAGTCGTTTCTGAACGGCGAGTTGAGGTAAAATTTGAGCGGGCTGTTGCCGGATTGCAGCGTCTAATTGGGTATCAATCTCCCAACGCCTTCATCGACCAAATCGAAACCGGCAAAAAATTTCTCGCCCTGGATTTCCAAATTCCCACCGGAGAACAACAAGGGTGGTTAGATATCACTTATCTCGATAACGACTTACGGATTGGAAGAGGGAATAAAGATAGTATTTTTGTATTAACCAAATCATGATGAATGCCAACGCAACCCGAGAAGATTTTCCCGTCAATAGCCAAAATCGCCTCTCTCAAGGTCAGCTAAATATGCTACAAACTTGCCCGCGCAAGTTTCAATATACTTATCTCGAACATCTCTCTTCCCCCGTCACCCCCGATCAGCGAGAAAAAATGGCCTGGGGGAGTCGCTTTCATCTGTTAATGCAGCAACGCGAACTCGGGTTACCCGAGTTCGCGTTATTGCAAGCAGATGAACAAATGCAGCGTTGTTATACGGGGTTACTTGAAGCTGCACCTGACCTGTTTGAACCGAAGTCTCCTGGAAATCGCCAATTTCGGGCAGCGGAACATCGGCGCATTATGAATTTTCAAGGGTATTTATTCACGGTTATTTATGATTTAATTATAGCCGATGAAACCCGCGTTCAAATCCTGGATTGGAAAACCTATCCTCTGCCAAAAAAAGACCGCACCTTAGAAGAGAACTGGCAAACGCGCTTGTATCCGTTTGTGTTAGCAGAAACTAGCGATTATGCACCGGAAGACATTACCATGACCTATTGGTTTGTGCAATCTGCCGAAACCGGCGATCGCCCTTCCAAGTGCGAATCTTGGACTTTACAGTACAATCGCCTTAAACATCAACAAACCGCACAGTATCTCACTCATTTGTTAAATCAGTTAAACAGTTGGACTGAAGACTATGAACGCAGAAAGCCATTTCCCCAAGTTGCTGTAACAGAAGGCATCTGTTACTCTTGTCCCTTTCTCACCCGCTGTCAGCGTGGAGGCGATTCTGAGTTCCGGGTGAATGAAGGCGATCGCATTACGGCTTTTTCTGACATTGAAGAAGTAGAACTATAGGTCAGTCTCCCGTCCCTCCCCAAGACATCGGGGAGGGTTACCAGAAATCTACTGAACTATCTTCCCAACAATCTTCCGATATCTAACCCAAATCACAATAAAAATCACCGCAAATAGAAACAATATTATCCATCCTATCAACAAAACCAAGAATTGCCCCAAAGGCGGAATAAACTCACGCAATCGAGACCAGGTAGCGAAAATATTCCCCTGCATCAATGCCGAAATTCCATACAGTAATTGAACTTCTATCCCATCCGGTCCTAATTCAAGTGCCCGTTTAATCGCAGGTTCCGCCTGTCGCGGATGCCAACCATACAGATTCACAAATCCTAAATAAGCATAAGCATAAGGATTTTCTGAATCCAGTTGCACTACTCGTTCAAATGCCGAAATTGACCCCTTTACATTCTGCTGTAAAACCTGACTAAAAGCTAAATTGTAGGCTAATTCTACATTATCTGGTTCTTGTTTTAACCGATATTCTAGGGCTTTTTCCGCTTGAATCAGATAATCTTGAATTGGGTCATATTGATTCACCCGTCCCATCTCATTAAAAATAAACTCCAACGCCTTTGGTCCTTGGGGTAATGCCGCAGACAGCGATCGCAATTGCGTGATCCAATCCAGTTCCGGTGCCGGAGTCGCCGTTGCTGCCGGATTAATGGCGATCGCCACCGTCGGCACCTCAATCCCCTGAGTTTCCCCAGTTTTTCGATTCAAATAAGTCGCCGCCAAGGTATAAGTTCCCGATGCCACATCCCCGGGAGGTAACATCGCCATCCGTTCTATCACCTTCGCCTGTAACGGTGCCGTCATCGCTTGTAACTCACCTTTGCCAATCCCATGATCATGCAACCAAGAATCACGCAACGAGGTAGATGCTGCTGGACTCTGCAACTGCCAAGTTAAGACAACCACTCCATCCCGCAACAAGTCCCAATCTCCCGTCCATTCATAACTCACCGGAATCGGAACCCCAGGAGGAGATTCTGGCGGAACCGTGACGCGATCGAGGGTAATCATTCCCTCTGTTGCAGACGCTTCCACTGCCTCAACCGTGACCATCGGCAGACGATGATGATACAAATTGAGGGTACTCTCATCGGGTAACGGCCAACTCGCCGCTAAATCAAATTCCCCGCCGGTTTCCACAAGTGCGACGATCGCCCCTTGTGCCTCCGTCGGGACCGAACCTTGATTTCCCGTCTTGGTCAAAAACCAATCCAGCGATCGCGCATCTTGTGAAACGTGCGATCGCCTTGTACCCACCTGCCTACCATAGACTTGAAACTGTTGCAAATTTCCATAGTAATTCAAATTATGCTGATTAATCATCGGCGTCGAAGGTAACACCCCCAAAGTCGATCGCAAATAGGGACTGGTTTCCATAATTTCTGCGATCGCCTCGCGATGCGGCCAATCCAGTCCCCGATAAGCATGATGAGAGGCTACAATATCCGGATGCCATTCATAAACCGGCCATACATCGGCCAAAATCAACACCAGCGCCGCACTACAAGTCCCCCAACGCACCCATTTTCCCCAATTGCGGGGAAACAGCATCAATCCATAAGCTAACACTAAAGAAACAACGGGTAGATAGGGGAAAACATACCGAAAATCTTTATTTAGAATTAAAGAAAAGAACACATAAGACCCTATCCAAAAAACAGCCAACCATTTGAATGGAGAATTAAAATGGCTTTTCCAAACCGGATTTTCCAAATCTGCTGTCAACTCAGTCAAGTGGCGATCGCCTCGGGACCGCCACCAATAGAACATAAACCCAACAACAGGAACGACCAGAAACGGCCACGATACATGATGGGGGAGTTGTTCTGCATAAAATGTCCAAGCGGGAAGAGTATAAATGGCCGGGTCACCTTCTGCCACTGCCGCCTGAATTGCCGCCCGTTGACTCCCCGTGAACACCAGCAACCAATTGGTGCGATACCAGGGATACATCACTAACCCCGTCACCAATGCCGCCACCATTAACTGTAGGCATCTGACCCAACGCCGGTCTTTAATCGTACTCACAATTACCCAGACAATGGGTGTGATGAGAAAGAATAAAGCCGTTTGTTTGATCATCAGTGACAACCCTACTGATAATCCCAAGACAATCGCCCAAAACCAAGCTTGACAAGCGGGAGACTTCAGAAAAAAAGACCTGTCATGTCGAGGGAGATTTTTCGAGGGTAAAGATGCCAATTCTAACGGTTCTGTAACCTTCCACAGGGTTAGAGAATAGAAAGAAAAAGTAACTAAAGCAGTCAGGGGAAAATCCAGGAGAAAATCCAGACGGGCATGATATAAACCGGGAAACATCAGACATAAAGCTGCGGCCCAAACGCCAATTTGGGGGTTAAACAGCAATCGACCTAAACCATAGACGGAAGGGAGTAAAATGGCGCTAAAGAAGAGGTAAACCAGGGTGGCATGGTCCGCCTCAATCCCAAATAAATTGTGAAAAAATGCAGTCATGATGTAAGTCCCCGGTGGCATTTTAGAGGAGAGTAACCATAAACTGCGCCACCACTCCCCGGAAAACCACTGGGGGGTTTGTAATGCCTGCCCGTAGTTTAAGGCCCCAGTCAAATAATCGGCCTGATCCCAAGAGGGGATTGAGCGATCCAGGGCAAACCAGAGGCGATCGCAGAATGCCCCTAGCAACCATAAACCGGCGATCGGCAACCAACCGTGATGTTTTTGATAGTTCTTCACCCGCCAAAATCCTCCTGATTTTCATGGATAGTTAGTAATCGCCACCCGGAACGCTGTAGATACACCAGGGTACTGCAAATTCCCTCCCACTCAGCAGCAATCCTCACCGGATTCTATGCTAGATTGCCATCTATATCATGGTGATCACCGATGGCAGACCCCAAAAATCAATTTTTCCTTTCCCCGATTTCTGTTCAGTCTGCCAGAAATTTTATGGAGTCGCTTGAGTTATCGTTTCTTCATGGTTAAATCTTTTATGGTCAACTTCCGCCTAGTCTCGATTCTTCCCGCCACCGCCTTGGCGATCGCCATGAGTGCCGCCAGTGTTGGCGCTCAAAATATGTACAACCCCATCCGGTTGCCATCCAACAATGAAGTCACAGATACCTTATCTGAACAAGATATTCCCACCGGACAAGGTGGATTTGCCCGGGATTATAT
>NZ_JAFLQW010000575.1 GCF_017313335.1 Phormidium pseudopriestleyi FRX01
AAAGTGAGTGAAGTCGTGGAATTAGTGGGGGACAAAGGCCGAGAACAGGGAAATAAAATGGAGGAACTCCATCGATTTTTACAATTAGAGGCCGCCCGGGGGATAGAATACGAAAACTCATACTTTTTTGTAGATCCAGTGCAGTTGATTGCCTTTACGGTATTGCCGGGAAAGGGATGCGAATCGGCTAATTTTGGACTCGCCCTGTTTCCGGAAACGACGCAAATCAAACTCAGAAAACCTGAACCTGGTGCAGACCCGAATGAGATAAAACCCTGGGGGTGGGAGGATTTCAAAATAAAAATTGAGGAAAAAAGAACGGGAAAAATAGATGAGACCAAGGTGGAGATTCGCACTATCCCCACCAATTTACCCCATTGGTCTTGGTCAAATTTCTGCAAAACCCAATATGCCAGCAATCCGGAATATGGAGGAATGAAAAACTTTCTGAAATGTCACGGATTGGTCATTCAGATGTTAGATATTGCCCAGGACCTGGGGATTTTAGAATCAGTTTATGATGAGGGGGGATATTGGGACAGCCGCAACGCCCAAACTCTCAGCCAGTCTGTGGGGAATTATAATGCGTTAGTAGCAGGGGTTGTGGGGGGATTGAAAACCCTATTGACCCAAGAGGGAATCAAGGCTCAAACCCAGGCCCCGATTACCGATTATCCGAATTACGAATATTTGGAGGCGGAAGGAGAACAACAGATCAAGCGGGATAAAGAGAGGGAATAACGCCGATGATGAACGGAGGGTTACTGCTGCGGGTAGGGGGGGGAAATGCGCCAGAGTTTAATGGTTTTATCATCGCCGCCAGTGGCTAAAGTTTGTCCATCAGGGCTGAAGGCGATCGCAAACACATAACTGGAATGGTCGCGCAGGGTTGCCAATTCTTCCCCGGTTTCTACAGCCCAAATTTTAATAGTTTTATCACTGCTGGCACTGCCTAAATAGCGACCATCAGGACTAAAAGCCACAGAGCGAATTCCATCAGTATGTCCGCTTAAAGTATGGATTAATTCCCCGGTTTGGATATTCCAAAGTTTCACCGTTGAATCGAGACTGCTGCTGGCTAATATTTCTCCATCGGGACTGAATTTGACACATTCAATGGGATTAGAATGAGCCTGAATGGTGCGATAACTTTCCCCGATCGCAACGTTCCAGAGTTTAATGGTGCGGTCCCAACTGCCACTCACTAAAGCCCTGCCATCGGGACTAAACGCAACCGTAACGGTGGGTTTTTCATGACCTGTCAGGGTTTGTAAAGCCTGACCCGTGTTCGCGTCCCAAAGTTTAATGGTGCGGTCCCAACTGCCACTGGCTAGGGTTTGACCATCGGGGGAAATGGCGACGGATTCAATGGGTTTGCGATGACCTGAGAGAGTCCGGGTCACCTCCCCAGTCCGAACCGACCAGATTCGCAGGGTTTGGTCTAGGGACCCACTTACGAGCACTTTGCCATCACTGCTGAAGGCAATGGCGTTGACAAAATCAGTATGACCGATGAGGGTCTGACGTTCTTCGCCGGTGTGGGGATTCCAGAGGATGATGGTGGTATCGAGAGAGGCAGTGGCTAAGGTATGTCCATCGGGACTAAAAGCCAGGTCAAGAATGGCGGCAGAATGGGCGGTGAGGGTGTGGCTACAGGTCCAGGTGGGAGAGGGGTTGATCATGAACGTTGGCGATCGCGAAAATCTTAAATTTTTCAGAGTATCGAGTTCAAGGGTGCAATCGATGGATGCTAGAGCTGCTCCAGCGATCGGTTCGATCTGGATCAAAAACCCCAATTGACTCATCCGGTATTCTACTATAGCGAGTTGACCCTAAGATAGAGCATCACCTTTTCCCGATCACGAGACCCGGTAAACTGAAGCAAGAAGCAATTAATATGACAAGCACCATGAACCCTTCTCCCACCTTTGATTTCGAGGATGAAAAATTTAAGGCACCCCCATCTAAATTATTGCCTTGGTGTCAGATGATTAATCCCAGATTACATCTGGATGGACTCAAGCCTTATGGATTAGCCGTTAAACTGGACCAAGCGAAGGCATCGGGGTTTACGCCGGATGAAAATTGGCAGCCAGTGGAACACGAATTTAGTACCGGGGATGTTGAAACGCTCCTGATGACGACGACACCGCGATTGCTGATTATCCGCCAGGGTCCAATTTGTCTAAAAGACCGGGTGACTGGGGATATTGTCGGACGGTTGATGGATTTCTATGATGCCTTTAAAGCCGATCGCCTCAAATATAAACCCTTCACCCGCTATCTGATTTTCTTTATTGGACAAAACCAAAAATTACTCCATCAAACTCCTCTGCGTTTAACCTTGAGTGGCTCGGCTGGTGCTGGTTTTGGGATGGCCTACCGTTATGGAAAAACCGGAACAGTCACCGGATTTACGGCGGAGTTGGAACAGGCTTATGCAGATTTTCGCAGACAACCCTATACTCCAAAAGGCTCCCTGTTTCATGCTCATGGGATTTTCTGCCCGACCTTTGAGGCGGTAGAAAAAGGAAAAGGTAATAATACAGCATGGGTGGCTGATACCAGTGATTATGAACATCCAACCGCCAGCAATTTAGCGGATTATATGATTCCGTCGAATTCGGAAGAATCGGCTTTAATTTGCGAGACTTTTGAGGAATATAATGACTTTGGTGAGGATATTCCCAAAGTGGAGGTACCGAAGGTGGAGACGGCAACTCCCCCGAGTACCTTAGATAGCAATGCTGATGCCTATGAGGATGAGTTTGAGTATCCGGAACCGCCTTATTAAACAGATTAACAAGGGTTCGGTCCCGGAAAATGCCTGGGAAAGACGCGAAAATGGGGCGTCTGTAGGGTGAAATTGGGGCGATCGCAGGGGGATGATTTGGAGAGGCGATCGCCCTATTTTGACTCATCAACGGGGGGATTCACTGTTTGCAGACCGATCGCATATTTGACCTTGGTCCCGGTTAAATATGCCCCCCATAAATTAGCCCCATCCAGGTTGGCAAAACTCAGGTCTGCTTCCGTTAAATCAGCCATTTTCAAATCCGCACCTCGTAAATCAGCGCGAGTAAAATTGGCACCAAAAAGATTGGCTCCATCGAGGAGGGCTTTATTCAAATTAGCGCTTTCTAAATTCGCCCCATTGAGAGAAGCTTCCAACAGATGAGCACCTTCTAAATTTGCCCAACTCAAATTCGCTTCAGCTAAAGAGACCTGCCTGAGATTCGCACCGCGCAGATCGCACCCACTTAAGTTGGCTCCATTCAAGTTGCACTGACTCAGGTCAACTTGTTGTAAGTCAGCGTTGCTGAGGTCGATTTCAGGAAAATTTCGGTCTCCTGCGGCATAGCGATCAATGAGTTCTTTAACGTCCATGTTTTGTCCTTGGGAAAGCCGTCTGATTCAATACCTAGTCTACAAGGAAGTGACACATTTTTAAGCCGTTTTAAAGATATTTAAGGGCGATCGCCCGGAACAGACCGATGGAGGGGTCGGTTTGCTTTCACCTTAGCCGATCGCAGTCCTGTCTTATTCTGGTGACCCCGAGTTCGCTTCAGTCCACTGAGAATAGGGATAAGTAGACAAATTGGCATTAAAGTAGCGCGGGTCATCAGAGACTTCTTGACCAATCCACTCCGGCAATTCTATAATTTGATTTTCATCAGTGAGTTCAACTTCGGCCACAATTAAGCCTTGATTCCCTCCAAAAAATTCATCCACTTCCCAGAGTAACTCTCCCCATTTAATTTTATAGCGGTGTTTTTCAATTAAAGGGGGAGTACAGAGATGTTCTAACATAAATTGAGCATCTTCTAGGGGAATAGGATACTCAAACTCGGGACGAGAATTGCCCTGGGAGGGGCCTTTAATGGTGAGATATCCTTGCTTCCCAATTTGGCGCACTCGCACCGTTCGACCCTGACTGTTAGCAATGTAACCCTGTCGATAGGGAGTTCCCACAGCCAGCGATCGCCATGCTTGATTTTTGACTAAAAATTTCCGTTCAATTTCTATAGCCATTTTTAAGAATACCCCATCTGAATTATCTGATTTAAAATTAGCCCGCATCTGCGGGCTTTGTCCTGGGAGAAACAGCTTTGATGCTGCCGGACTTGATTTAATGAGTTGCCAGAAAAGCCGTTACTTCCATCGACTGGGGTTGAGCGGCGATCGCACCCGGTCGGGTAGTCGTCAATGCTCCCACTGCCGTTGCATATCGGATGACTTCTTTGGCTTGTTCTGGGTTTTCTAAGTATTTGACCCCATGAACACAAACCTGATGAATAAATCCCGCAACGAAGCCATCTCCGGCCCCGGTGGTATCCACCACATCTACCGAAAAAGCCGGCATAGAACCTTCATTTTCCCCGAGACAATAGGTACAGCCTTTGTCCCCTGCCGTTACTAAAACCCCTTCCACATTGCCAAGACGATACTTAATTGCACCGGCATCAATGGTATCAAATAACCAGGCTGCTTCTTCATCGGTTATTTTTAAAAAATCAACCCGTTTAATTAAGTCTTCAATAAGGGATTTAGATTCAGTTGATTCTGTCCAAAACATATCCCGGCGATTGATATCAATGGCAATTTTTATATCATATTGCTCTGCCATATCTAAAGCGCGAAAAACGGCTTTTCTTGAATCAGGAAAGGCCAGTTCTAAACTGCCTACGACTAGAAAATCTGCATTAAAAAACAATTCATGGGGTAACTGATCCGCTTGGAGGCGAGTATCTGCAAATTCCGTGGTGTCGATTTCCCCAAACCCGGCAAAGCTGCGATCGCCATCCTCAGAACGGACGACATACACCTTGCGAGTGGGTGCTGTATCATGACGCTGCACCCCAGTACAATCCACGCCAATATCCTTAAGCAGACTCACCAGTTCGTCCCCGGCGTCATCCTGTCCCACACAGCCAATAAATCCGGCTGGAGTCCCCAATTTCACCAAGCCAGAGGCCACATTTGCCGGTGCACCTCCAGGATAAGGAGTCCAAGATTCAACCTCCTCATAAGCTTGACCCGGGCGATCGGCCAAACAATCAAATAGAATTTCCCCTAAACACAAAACTTGTGGATGATTCATCACTTGACTTCTCGATTGCAATATATGCTTCAATTTACAGCCTACAAGAAATTGAGCATCTCTCTCAAGTCAGGGATTGATGACCCACAAAGAAAATTACCTGGAGAGAATGGGGGTAAAAATGAGTAGTTTGGGGTTTATTCTTGGTTTGTAGCCTCTTGAATTCCAGCAGCAATCCGTTCGCCAAATTCCGGGTCGATATTAGCCAGAGAGAGCATTTGGAAATACTCCTGTTTCGTCAATCCCGCTTCCTCGATCGCCGCAATTGATGCGCTTTCAATTTCCCGTTCGATCCGTTGTGACTCTAGGGAAGTCGGTGCCGAGAGCAATTCTTGTTGTCGGCCCTCAATTTGACGCAAGACTTGTAAATAAGCCCCGACAAACTGAGAAACCTTAGCCGAGGGGATCGTATTGGTATCAAGGGTTGGGCGATTGGGAGCCGCCTCTGATGCGGGGGAAGGGACGGTTAAGGCATCCAGACCCTCCGAGGCGATCGCGCCTCCAATTCCCCAAAACCATATTGCGGTCACTATTCCTAAAATAGCTATCAATTGCGGCCATTTTTTCGACATAAATTGATGGAATTGATGCTGGATGAAATGCTTGATTTTTAGACTCATAGTTCAGTTGATTTTAGGACAATTTGTGCGGTGATTCATGGGTTGATAATTCCCGGTTCTGAATAGCTTCCCATACTTTAGGGATGGGGAGATGGAGTGGATGGGGTGGATGGGGTGGATGGGGTGGATGGGGTGGATGGGATGGATGGAGGGGAAAACGACTGAAGTCGTTACTACGAAACTCTCCCCGAGCTCCCCGATCTGCCTGAGTTCCCCACCTCCCCATCCGCCTCCAGATGACTAAAAGACAAATTAAGCGTAAAATCCATGAGATTTGAGACAGATTTCCGATAGAATCAGTACAATATAGGTAGATATACAGAGATAGGAAATGATTATGGCTGGCGGGGACTCTCAGACCCATGTAACCCTTTCGGAGCGAGAGCTACAGGTGATTGAACTGGTAGCATCTGGTTTGACCAATCAGGATATAGCAGAATCGCTAGAAATTAGCAAGAGGACGGTGGATAACCATATCAGCAATATTCTGAACAAAACAAAAACCGCGAATCGCGTGGCATTAGTCAGATGGGCCTTGCAGTCGGGTAAGGTTTGCATAGATGATGTTAATTGCTGTACCTTACCGCAATTAACCGACGAAGAACCCGAACTCGAACCTGTTCATGAACAGATTGAAGACACTCAAAAGATTGAGGACCTAGGGTAAGCAGTCATTAAACATGGAAGAGTTAAAAACTCACGGAACCGAAAACAATTCGGTTCAATATGAAATCCCAGGACTGCCATTGACGGTTTATCTAGAATTAGCAGCGCATCTGCGGCAGGTTCAAGGGGTAGAGGTTGAACTGATTCCCCAAACTGCCGCAGTGTTTAATTATTTTGACAGCCAAATCGCCGGAATATCAATTAAGTATGGACCGGATGCGGAACCGATCGCAAGTCAACGGGTGGAACAAATCCTAGGATATTACCGCGATCGCCATCGTCGGAAATCCTAGGATATTTTGGGTCATAAAATCGCCAATTTTGGCTGATTTTATCTGGGAAATAGCAGCAATCGAAAACGAAGCAATGGGCGCAATTCAAGCATTACGAGGAACCCGAGATATCCTACCTACGGAGGTAGGCTATTGGCAAAAAGTGGAAGCCGTTGTCCGAGAAATCCTCGGCAAAGCCAGCTATCGAGAAATTCGGACGCCAGTTTTTGAACTAACGTCCCTATTTGAACGGGGGATTGGGGAAGCGACAGATGTCGTTGGCAAGGAAATGTACAGCTTCCAGAGTCGGGGAAAAAAACCCTACTCCATGACTCTGCGTCCCGAAGGCACTGCAGGAGTGGTCCGCGCCTATATTGAGCAGAAACTGCACGCCTCCGGGGGGGTGCAGCGGTTGTGGTACACTGGACCGATGTTCCGCTATGAACGACCCCAGGCGGGACG
>NZ_JAFLQW010000011.1 GCF_017313335.1 Phormidium pseudopriestleyi FRX01
AATTGCATTGAACAACCCTTGAGTGGGGAACCGGGGGAAGGGTTTGTGATTAAGCTGGAATTTGGAGGGTTGAGTGTAACAGAAAGTTTTATTATTTAGGTTTTTCTGGCGTTGATTCTCGGTGGCAGGGGAGGAAAAGCAATGGTAAGTTCAATCCGATTTAGATTTGAATCAGGCAGCTTTGAAACGGGGTTTACGGTTCGGATTTCTTTCTCGCAGGAAACGGTAATCCTGGTTAATCTCCCTCCCAATCCGGGACTGCCAGGGATTTATCGGACTTGGGAAACTTTATATTTAGAGGAGGGCGATCGCCTTCAGTTGGCGCAGAGTTATCAAGCGCTCATCTGTTGCTTTCAGGACTGGTTAAAGGGTGACGGTGATGTCCAAAAGTTGCGGGAAGCGATACTGCTGGAATTAACCGATCGCCCGGAAGAGATTCGGGTGTTGATTCAAACGGGCGATCGCCTTCTTCGACAACTACCTTGGCAGGAATGGGATATCTTTCAAAAGCACTATCCCCAGGCGGAATTTGCGCTCACTTTAACCGAGTATAATCCCCTGCCGGATTTTGATGAGACCCCGGTGAGAGATCGGGTGAGGATTTTAGCGGTGGTAGGCGATCGCCCTCACTCAGAAACCTTGTCTACCCTCCGAACTCTCAAATCCTTACCCGATGCGGAACCGATTATTTTTAAATCCGCTCAACCCCAGCAACTTTATCTCCAACTCCAGGATGCAACGGGTTGGGATATCCTGTTTATTGGCAATCAAAACTTGATTCAACGCTTGAATATTCCTGAGTTCAAAAAAGCTCTGGAAATTGCCTGCGATCGCGGTTTGAAACTCGCTATCTGCAATGATGGATTAGATTTAGCAGAATTGCTGGCAAACTTAGTCAATCCCCCGATTCTCGTCGTTTTCAGACAGGCGGTTTTGGAACAGTTGTCTGTTAGATTTTTGCGGGCATTCTTAACCGCTTTTGCCCAGGGTAAATCTTTATATCCAGCAGTCCGAGAGGGTCGAGAAAGTTTAGAGTTTTTTGAAAAAAAATTTCCGGGGATTATGGGATTACCCATCCTCTGTCAGCATCCCCTCAAACCCTCCCTAACTTGGCGAGGAATATTGGGAAAACCGCAGGTTGATAATCCTCAAACTCGACAGGAATATCAAACCCGAAAAACCTTACTCCAAAAAGTTAAAAAATACTGGATTCAAGGAGTTTTAGACAACTGCTTGCAACAGCAAATTTTCTTGAACCTGAGACTAGAAGAGTATCCCCGTGTGAAATCGGTGGAAATAACCGTTAAAGAACTAGACCAAACAGAACTCATTCTCCCGGCAAATACCCGACTGATTCAGTATTTTGACCGTCTCAAAACCCCTAAAACTCTGCTGATTTTGGGAGAACCCGGTTCGGGAAAAACCGTGACTTTGTTGGAATTAGCTCAAGATGCGATCGCCCGAGGAGAAAGAGACTATACTCAACCGATTCCCCTGGTATTCAATCTGTCCTCATGGGGACTGAAAACGCTGCCCATTCAAGACTGGATTATAGAGGAGGGAACGGCCAATTATGAAGTCTCACCCAGTTGGCTCAAATCTAGCCTTGAAAAAGGCCGCTTGTTCTTACTGCTGGATGGTTTAGATGAAGTCAAATCCGAAATGCGAAAGGTCTGTTTAACCGCTTTAAATGCCTTCATTAAGCAATACCCTCTGACAGAACTTGTCCTCACCAGTCGCCGAGAAGACTATGAAACCATCCAATTTCAATTAAATTTTAAAGCGGCAATTTATTTACAGCCTTTAAGTCTAGCACAAATTTCCGAATATATAGCTCAAATAGGGGTAAAACAGGCTATAAATATTGCTGCATTTCAATCCGACCCCCTGTTGATAGAATTGGCAAAAACTCCCTTAATGTTGAATATTATTGGGGTGGTTTATCAGGGAAATTATGCTAAAAATGGGGCGAAATTAGGGTCTTTAGAAGCTCGTCGTCGCTGGTTATTTGATGAGTATATCAACCAGATGTGGTATCGTCACCTCCCAGAGAAAGGGCCGTATCATAAAGAAGCAATGATGCACTGGTTGAGTTGGTTGGCACAGTTGATGCACCAGGAATCGCAAACCCTATTTTTTCTGGACCGCTTGCAACCCAAATGGTTAGAGTCTCGCCTCCAAAAACAGATTCCCTGGGGAGTAGGACTCCTATTTGGACTGATTGGCGGGACGATTGTGGGGATGATTCTCTGGTTAACAGTGGGGTTTTTCTTAGAGCCATTTTGGGGAATGGCAATTAGTGTAATCTTTGTGGTAATTTTTGGATTACCGTTCGGAATTTGGGCGACTCTGACGGTGGGACGAGAGAAAAAGATTCGACCCGTAGAAACTCTGAATTGGTCCTGGGATGCCGTCAAAAAAGCCTTAACCCTGGGGTTGGGTTTAGGGGTCATGACTTGGATGGTTTCTAGGATGATTGGGTTTGTAATCGTTGCGCCTTTAATTGTGCTAGTTTATGAACTAAAAGGGGGGGATTTAGAGCGCAAACAATTTTCCAATCAAGGGATTTGGCAGTCGTTGAAAAATGCGGCAATTTTAGCGGCGATCGCAGCGGCAGTCTTGGGGGTCACCGCCGGATTGATGAGCGAACAAATCCTTACCCTGATTATCGGACCCGCATCCGCATCGGCGAGATTGGAGACAGCTTGGATGCAGGAATTTAGGGTTCGTGCTATCCTTTCAGGAATCCTCGTCGGATTATTTTATGGACTGAACCAAGCGGGGACTGCCTGCATTCAACATTTGACTATGCGGGTGTTATTGTATTGTAATGGGGCGATTCCTTGGAACTATACCCGTTTCCTCGATTATGCCCAAAAACTCATCTTTTTACAAAGAGTTGGAAGCGGTTATATTTTTATTCATCGGCTTTTGTTAGAACATTTCACGACTGTATCTAAACCCAAAATATAGAGTTAAAAGACTAATCATTGCCATGACTAAACTCGCGATTTTTACAATTGGTGACGGAGATTTTAATACCGGGTTTCCGATGGTGCTTGCAATTCGGGAAGAAGGAGGCAATCCTCTGTCCGAAGCGATGGGTCATTTGCCTCCATCACCCCTAATTTCTGGATGTTACCAAAGCTGGCGGTGCAATTTAAACAGTATAAAATTCGGCGAGAGGAGAATTAAGACTTCCCCAGGGACACCCAAGAATACTGTTTCTCCAACGGAAGAACCGCTCAAAAAATGCAAAGAATCTAAGGATGATTTGAAACAATCATTTAAAGATTGGCTCAAATCAGAATCCAGAGCACTTCAAAAGGTGCGGGAAACTTTTTTCAAGCATCTACCCGATGATTTTGAAGAGATTCGGGTTTTTATTCAAACGAGTGACCCTTGGTTGAAAAAACTCCCTTGGAATGAATGGGATATTTTTGAGGGATATGCTAAGGCAGAAATTGCTTTAGTTCCGCCAGAATATCGGCGCATCAACCTGGCACCGGATGCGATCGCCAGAGAAAAAGTGAGGATTTTAGGTATTTTAGGCATAGGAAAAGATATTAATACGGAAGAAGAGAAAAAGGAATTAAATAAATTAGTTGACACTGAAATTAAGTTTATCAATCCCCATCAACCTGAAGAATTATATGACAATCTGCAAGATGAGATGGGATGGGATATTCTTTTTTTTGCTGGACATAGTTCCAGTTCCCCCACGGGAGAAACGGGGAGATTTTTCATTACCGATGACTATGGATTAACCATTTCTGGGTTGAAAAAATCCTTGCAAAAAGCTCTAAATCGCGGACTTCAATTGGCAATTTTTAATTCCTGTGATGGATTGGGTTTAGCGACAGAATTGGCGGGTTTAAATATTCCCCAAGTGATTGTGATGCGGGAACCTGTGCCCGGGGATTATGCAGTGGCGTTTATTAAAAAGTTTCTTCAGGGTTTTTCTCAGGGCAAGTCTTTGTATGTGGCGATGCGAGACGCAAAAGATAGTTTAGAATGCTGGGAATGCCAATATCCGGGGGTGAGTTGGTTACCGATTCTTTGCCAGAATCCCGCCCAAACCCCGCTAATTTGGCCGCAACTTCCAATTAAAATCCCCGTAACAATTCCTGTACTTTCTCCATCCGTCGTCACAAAACAGGCGAGTTGGCAAGAAGTGACAACCCTAACGGGACATTCCTCCGGGGTCAAATCGGTGGCGATTAGTCCAGATGGCCGAATGATTGCCAGTGGCAGTTTTGACCAAACGATAAAACTTTGGGATTTGCAAAAGGGGGAGTTCAAAAAACCCTTGAAAGGACATACGGGAACGGTGACTTCTGTCCAGTTTCGCCAGGATGGAGTTCTGGCGAGTGGTAGTTTTTTTCCTGATGGGACGATTAAACTTTGGGAGGTGGACTGGGAACAGAATCGGGTAGAATTGAAAACCACCCTACGAGGTAACGATTGGGTTGCTTTAGCGATTTGGTCGATCGCCTTTAATCGGGATGGCAAGTACATCGCCAGTGGTCACAATGTCGATAGTACGATTAAGGTTTGGGATATTGAGCGAGAAAAAATTATTGCCACCCTGCGCGGTCATGTTTGGGCAGTTTCTGCGGTGATTTTTCATCCCCAAGATGGCTCAATTGTTAGCAGCAGTTTTGATGGAACAATTAAAATTTGGAATCCGGAACAAGAACAACTAAGTCATACCTTAGTAGGACCTTCGGGTTGGTTGAGTCCGGCACAAGCTTGGTTGAGTCGGGATGTAGAAGTGTATAGTTTAGCCATCAGTTCCGATGGGGAAATTTTGGCAAGTGGCGGGACAGAGGATGTGATTAAAATTTGGCGGTGGCGCGATCGCCAATTGCAACAGACGCTCAAGGGTCATTCTGATACGGTACAAGCGGTGGCGATCGCCCCCGATGGCAAAACTTTGGCGAGTGGCAGTCGCGATCATACCATTAGAATTTGGGATTTAACTACTGGAAAAACCCTGCAAACCCTCGGACATTCTGACACGGTGAATTCCCTAGCTTTTAGTCCCGATGGACAAACATTAATCAGTGGTAGTCAAGATAAAACCATTAAAATTTGGCGGCAGTTTCAGGATGAGTTTTTGCCGCTGTAAACCCGGCCATTTAGGCCCCCATTCCCCCAGGTTTTGTTCCTATCCCCAGGGGGGGAATCCGATGGGGTGATTGATGGTTAGAGGACCCGGTTGAGGAGGAAGGACCCTAATTTGCCTGGAATGCGATCGCCCCCAAAAACTCTCTTCCCTTGCTATGGCGAGAGTTTCAGCAGAGTTTGTCCAAAATTCCCACAACCTGCCGTTCGCTTTAGTAAAATAAGCATGACCTGTTGCCAAACTGAGCATCCGCCAACCCCCGTTGGCGATCTATCTGCCCACTTCTCAACTCAAAACCTCTGTATGCACTACCGATTGCCGCAATTTAGCCGGAAATATTTTCTCGTTTATTGCATTCAAAAGATTAACCCGATTCCGTGATAGCTGGCGTATTTGGCCCAAACCATTCCCACACTCAAGAGTTGCGCCCTCCTACTTCCCGGGGCGATCGCAATCTTAGTCTGCATAATCTGACTCTCAGAATTGTGCTGACCTTAACCCCACTGCAATCAGGGTTTCCCGACAGTTTTTCGGTATGCATACCCCTAAAATGAACAGCGAAAAATTAGATTTAGTGCGCTCTCATGAACTCGAACCACTGAACGGATCGCATCGCCCTTCAGCATCCCTGAGCGATGATTTCTTATTAATTCAATGGTTGGAAAAAAATCCCGACTATGTGGGACTCGTCAAACGGTCCCGCCGCCAAGGATGGTTTTGGAATTTATATTATTCCCTCAACCCCAAACCCCCGATTGTTTACGTTCTAGGCTTTCTCCAAGCTAACCCTCGACATTTTGATGGAGAAGCTTTTGTCCCCAGAGATGTCCGCAGAGATTCCGAAATTACTGCCGATATTGTCTCCGGTGCCACCTTAATTAATGCCATCACCAACTTTCCCATTCTGTTGTTTGCCTTTAAAGGATTGGGAAATGTTTGGGTAGCCCCAGTTGCCAGCTTTGTCTTAAACTTAATTATCCTCAATTGGACCAACTTAGCCGGAACCGCCACCGCCGGAAACCGCCCGGGTAAAAAATATTGGGCGCAGGTGGGTTTTGCAGGATTTTTACTGATGAGTATTCTGCAATCTTTCGTGGCTGGAATTGGTTCGGAATTAATTAATAACCGTCCCGCCTTAAGCTATAAACTGGCGGAAGAATTAATCGAAGAACATGACCGCAAAATTCGTCAAGTCGAACCCGATACTGACGCCTACGAACGCACCTTTGCTCAATGTCAGCAAAACCTCCAGCTTTTATCCCAAATTCCGCGTACCGACCCGCGTTGGGATTCTCTCTATGTGGAAACGAACGGGTCCGTCGCCGATCGCGAACGGGATTGGAGTCGCGTCCCGGAGGAAAACCTGCCCCTCTGTCAAAAAGCCAATCGCATCCGCAGCGAAACCTTTGCCGTTCGAGAAGACTGGGAAGAAAAACTAAAAACTCGCAGTGAACTCGGAAATGACCTGATTTTTGTCAATCGAGAATTACCCCTAGTTTTTAGTCGCTATTTTAATGAATATGGAGAAATCACTTCTGGAGTTGAAGAAGTCCGCCTCGCCTCTAGTAATTTCTTTGGGAATCTCTTCGCCCTCAATTTTTCCCGGTTGGGATTTTCGTTATTCTTCTTTTTCCTCTCTACTATTACCAGCATCACTGCTTGTTATATTACCGTGGCTCATGCTCGGGGTAGAAACACCAAAATTTCTCATAATCCCGAGGTGGAGGCAGCGGTGCGAGAGTGGTTAGAAAACATTCGCCAAATGAATTTGAATCGCCACCGTCCCAACCCCTCTAAAGAAGAACGGTATGAGGAAC
>NZ_JAFLQW010000516.1 GCF_017313335.1 Phormidium pseudopriestleyi FRX01
AGTCTACAATTTTGGCTCTACCTTCCTTGATTAATATCCTCGCTTTTCGGGGGGTGGTCGGCATTAAGGCTCGACCGAGTTGATTGATGACGCAAACTTTGGGTTGATTCATGTAATTAAACTAGATAGAGTTCATCAGCTTTCGCTGTTGTTTTCTTCGCCAATGTTTACTCAGGTTTTAAAACTGCAACACTTCTTTTCTGCCAGAGAAGATGTTTAATTACAGTTCGCAGTGTCCAGAACTAGAAAACGGATTGTCAATCCTAAATTCTGAAGTGCCTATGTATTCTGAGGAAACGTAGTATCCCTGACATGACGGGATACTGAGGCGTCGGACGTACTTCTTGATTAATTAAGAAGCCCACACCATACTGTACTCAGTTGGTGTGTGGAGTCGTCACGGTCACCAAACCGTAGAGGCTGATGCAACCCATCCCTAGGTTCGTGAGTAGGGGTCATTCTGAATGTACACCACTCAACACGATCCCGAGGGGTTAGGGGTTAGGGATGATACATCACTCGCCTCATGAACCCTGGTAGATTTGCCCCTTGAGTTGCATCCTGATGGAAAAATTGTTGAGGGCGATCGCTCGTCGGATGGGTCGGAATTATTCGGAATAATGACGATATTCTACTGGCAACCGTCGGATCCTGCATGAGAAAATTCACTGATTCTGAATGGGGGTCCTTCGTTCCAGTTTCAGTCAGCGTTTCCTTGGACCGAAATTTCCCGTCTTAAACTGTCCCCGTTGGACGGATATTTTTGGCCCTAACAAACCCAGCTTCTAGTTCTCCCCGACACAATTGGTTTGGTGAATGCGGTGAAAGGTTAACGGAAGGTTGAGCCGATCGCGGCTAGATTGAGTCTTTGGAAATCACGGGTAATTCAATAATGAATTCACATCCCCCTTTGAGTAGATTTTCAAAAGTCAAGCGGCCATGATGTCGGTCTACGATAATTTTATAGGCGATCGATAAGCCTAATCCTTTGCCACTCCCCACAGGTTTGGTGGTAAAAAACGGATCGAAAATTTTGGTTTGATGTTGGGGGAGAATGCCACATCCGGTATCCAGAATCCGAATTTGCACCCACTCTCCCGTAGGGAGGTAACGGGTTTCACTGGGAAGGAGAGTATCCACGGGGAGATCAGCTTGAGCAATCACTGTAGTGGTGATGGTAATTTGCCGATCGCCCAAATGATTCAAGGGGAAATTCGCCCCATTTTCCCCCCGATCAGGCAGTCCAATGGCATCGATCGCATTGGAAAACAAATTCATAAACACCTGATTAAGTTGTCCCGGATAGCAACATAATCGGGGAATATTTTCATAGCATTTAATCACCTCGATATCATGGAGACGATGGGCCAATAAAATCAGGCTACTATCAATCCCTTCATGAAGATTAACCCATTTGAATTCAGCTTCATCTAATCGGGAAAAGTTGCGTAAAGTCAAAACAATTTCACGGACCCGTTCAGATCCTTCTTTCATGGAGTGAAGGATTTTTGTTAAATCGGTCTGAATAAAATTGATATCGATTTCCGCTTCAAATTCAGCAATGGATTGGGGAACGGGGTTCACATGTTCACGATAACGCTCTAGGAGTTCTATAATCTCGTGGCTGTAATTAGCAATGTGAGGAAGATTGCCATAAATGAAATTAATCGGATTATTAATTTCATGGGCAACACCGGCAACCAATTGACCTAAGCTAGACATTTTTTCGCTTTGAACCAGTTGGAATTGAGTGTCATGAAGGGAAGCAATTAATTCAGTTTTTTCATCCAGGGCTTTTTTAAGTTGTTTAGCTTGCGATCGCGCTTGACGAGCTTGGTCCTGAGTGCGTTGATATAACTGAGCCTGAGCAATCGCAATTCCTAGGTGTAAGGAAATCGATTCCATCGCTGAAACTTCATCTTCATGCCAATCGTAAGATTGGGGTTTGATTGCCGAAACATGACCTAATAAAGTTTCTCTGTGCCATATCGGAATACTTAATAAACTGCCAATTTGAAGTTGTTGAAACAGGAGATGATCTCGTTCTCCAAAATCTGAATTTTGAGTATTGGAGATAGCCGTAACTTCTTGGCCGAGTAAACTTTGAATCAACCCCGACTCAAACTGAAATAGCTTAATTTCTATTCCTACACCCAGAGGATGTTCATCCAGGGAACTCGATTGATTGGGACGACAGACTCGGTGAGTAATTCGCAGCGATCGACAGAGGTGGTGGATGCTTTCTATTAAAGAAGTCGGTGTGGAAAACAAGATTAAATCGGCTTGAGTGAGGGTTAACAACTCAGATAAGGCCGTCTCAATCGTGCGATCGAGATTTAAAGAGGTCCGAATTCGTCCGGCGATTCGGTTCAGAACTTGTTCCCGTTGGGCGTGTTTTTTGGCTTGGATATAATGCCTGACATTCCCTAGGGCAACTGCTGCCTGTTGTGCTACCATTTCAGCAAATTTCAGTTCGGACGGGTTCCACAAATGACAAACCCCGGTGTAACTCAGATAAACCGTGGCGATCGCTTCATTTTGGGAGAGGATTGGCACCATCAATGTAGACTGGAACCCGGAACAATGCAGCAGCAAGCGCTCTACCTCGGGCATCACTGCCGTTTCTGTATCCCCCACCACCCAAGGACTTTTCTGCGATCGCAAAGTATTCCACTCTTTCAATCCCTCCACTCGCAACGGGACTCTAATTTCCCGATGGCGCCGGGGTGACTCTGGGGATGCCTCCAAGGGATGATAAACCGCCATCTCCATCAAGGTTTGTTCCTGGAAATCATGGAGGATTAAACCCGCAGAGTCTGCCTCAAAGACATCACACATTTCCTGCACGATCGCCTCATAAATCTCCGTTTCATCCAAGGACCCATGAATTGCTTTGGCGATCGCATTTAAACGCTGTGGCGATAAAACTTGTTCTCCCTCCCCTGGGGGTTGTTCACGGCGATCGCGATTTTTTTCAGAGAGATTTCTATGCGCTTGTGGGGATTTCCCTGTTCCAGGAATTGCCGTTAAGGATTGAAAATTTTCGGCTTCACCGTGTTCCTCACCGGCTATATTTTTATTCACATAGACAGAGGTAGAAATCTCCTCCCAGGAGGATTGTCTTTTTTCACAACACAGTTGCTTGACTTTAGCAACTGTCCCTCGGTCAATGTGGCCTAAAAACTCCAAACAATCCAGCCAACCGGCAGTCCAGGCGGCATTTTCAGCCTCGTTACTCCCTAGGTGCAAGTGGGTTGGTCGCCCCAGGAGTTCGGCGATCGCCACTCGTCGTGATGTTCGGTTCGCAGAACCGACCTCATGGGGGTCAAACGGAAAAATATCTGCATTCATCAGAATTTTACCTCATGTTATCATTGATAATAATTATTTATGTTGTTCTGCTTTTTGTCCACTTTATATTTATTTTATATTTGAAACCCCTCATCAGGTTATGTTATAAGAAGAGAGGGTTCCCTTCGTGTCAAAACCAATCCGTTTCCAACCCTCTTTAAAGTGAATCCCTCGTGAACTCCTCTTTCACGTCCCCAACCCATCACCATACCCCTGCCTCTGAGCCATCCTCGGGAGGTGAATCTCGCTTTGCCATCCGGGCCGCCCAAGCCAAAGATCTCAGCAGCATCGCCGAAATTTTGGTCGATAGCTTTCATTCTCGCGAAGGACTCGGGGGCTGGCTGTATCCCATCTTGCGCCTCGGCATTTATGAAGATTTGCGAGTGCGACTGCGATCGAGCTCGTCCCATTGTATCTGCTTGGTAGCCGTCGTTCCCCAACCGGAATCGCCCTCCTGCTATGAATCCGCCCTGGACTCCCCATCGGGGAATTGCGTGATTGTTGGCACCGTAGAAATGGCCTTGCGCTGTATCAACCCTTGGACCTTGGGAATGACCCAGTATCCTTACTTGTCCAATTTAGCCATTGGTGACTCTTATCGCCGCCAGGGGGGAGCCCGTCAATTGCTGCAAGCTTGCGAAGGCATCGCCCTGGATTGGGGATTCCAGGACCTTTACCTGCACGTTCTCGAAAATAATCGACCGGCAAGACGACTTTATTACAAAGAAGGCTATCGAATTCACTCCATTGAGTCTGGGTGGGGTCCTTGGTGTTTCGGGCAACCCAAACGAATGCTTTTGCACAAGGCACTCCATCGCAATTGAGGTCAGGCGATCGCCTCATCTAAAAGGCCCGTTCAGAACCGGGAAGATCTAGCGGATTTCTTCACAAAATTTATACCGATTAGCAACCAATTTGGACGATGAAACCCGGATTCTTCTCCGACGGATTGAATACGTTACCAGCGTCCTAGCAACGACACTCCTTCTTTTTGACAAGCAGTGGGCAGAGTGTAATCCCCTAATTTTAAAATGAACTGACTATCCAAACTGACTCGGTTTATCTTCTTTTTACGGCGCTCCCCGGCCTGTTTTTGAAGAGGGAGACTGTTACTTTTAAAGGGGTAAAAATTTTTGAGAGACAGGTCAACCCGCCTTAAAATAGAAAAGCGAGTTTACCTGTCGAATCAGGGAATGATAAACAAGAGCAAAAATTTATTCCTTAAATTTGGGGACTTTTCTAACCCCATCTTGTAGTCAGGAGTTGCCCGGTTTAGATGTAGTGATTTTCGGCATGAGAAGGTAACCCTCAAATGACTCAACACAAACATGAGGACCGGAACCAAAATACAGAGGCCCAAGGATCTAATCCCTTGGGTCCCATTCCGTCTGAGTGTCCCGATCGCCCCACAGCTAAAGGCGAGACGGGCAATCCTTCTCGTGCCTTAATTAAATACGCTCATAGTGCTCAAATCTTGACTCAACTCAATAGCGGCCAGCTATTTGTCGTGGACAGTCGCCGTCGCTGTGGATTGATTGTCTACAAGCGCTTTCATGCGGAGTTCGTGGGTCCCGGGGCCGCCGTTGGAGGCATTTTTGATATTGAGTGTCAGCAAACGATTCCCGTGGGGGATCTGGTGTTGCTCTATCCAGAGAGTTACGAAGAACGGCAAAAGGCATTTGCAATTCGCCGCCATTGGATTCGATTAATGGAACAGCTAACGGTACAGCCGGTATCATTGCAGCGGACTCAAATGCTACTGACTCAGTTTCAGCATTATTTCGATCGCGAAACCGTGATCCGACTCCCCGATGAGGCGATCGCCCGATTAGTTGGGGTCCTCCCTCAAACGGTGCGAACCATCCGCCGCTTAGAACAAAAGTCCCCGGTTAAGGTAGCTGCACTTTAAGGCGTCGCGGAGGGTGATAAACCAGGTTTTATAGCGGTTCGGTGGACTCATTCGCGTACAGACATTTAAAGGAGTGCGAGCATCTTGCTCCCTATTATCAATAGCGAGCAAGATGCTCGCACTCCTAAGTTGTACGCGAATAACGGTGGTCACCGCTATATGACCAACTTTCTGCCAATCCCCAGCAAATTTAGGCCAAAAACCCAGTTTCTTGTTCCTGGAATCTGCGTTGTGGAGGGTCTAATCTCCAAAATTGAATTCCTGCAAACGGGATAAAGTGCGTTGATTTTCCTCCGGTGTACCGACGGTAATTCTTAAACCGCCCCCGGTGTGACGAATCAGAGTCCCTTGGGCCTTGAGTTCCTCGGTGATGCGAGTCAGCATTGGACCGATCGCCCCTTTGTCCTGGAGATTCGGGCGCAGGTAAATAAAGTTAGCTGCACTCGGCCATAGGCGAAATTTTTGCAAGGGTTGCAATCTTTCCAGGAGGCGATCGCGCTCGCTTAAAATTTCGGGAATGGCGCTATTGAGTTCATGACGATGGGCGATCGCCACCGATGCGGCAGTCTGGGAGAATGCTGGGAGGTTGTACGGCAGGCGGACTTTTTCTAGGGTCGCGGTGAGTTCCGGATGGGCGATCGCATATCCCACCCGCAAGGCCGCCAAACGAAAGGCTTTAGAAAAGGTCCGCATAATCACCCAATTCGGATGCTGGAGTAACTCACTCACCACACTCGTCTGACTAAATTCAAAATACGCCTCATCGATCACCACCAAAATATTCGGCGGCAAACTGCGAATCCAATTGAGTTCCGCAGGGCTTAAAGCATTAGCGGTGGGGGAGTTTGGATGGACGACAAAGACGACCCGAACCGGGGGATTTTGGGTATTGGCGATTGCCGCCTGTGCTGCTGGGATATCGATTTCAAAGTTCGTCTCGTTGCGTCCCACTTCCACTACGGGAATGCCCAGGGTTTGGGCTAAAATCCCATACATAGAAAACGTGGGATGGGCGACCAAAACCGACCCTTCACCCCCCAGACAAGTGGCAATCAGTAAAGAGCGAATCAGTTCGTCGGAACCATTGCCGAGGGAAATATGGGTCGCGGCGATGGGCGAACTTGCCAGTTGAGCTGATTCGTTCACATATTCGGCGATCGCTTGCTTTAAGGGGGCATGACTCCCATCGGGATAGCGATTCGTTTCAATCTCCTGTTGATAGGTCCATGCCAGCTTTTCTTTGAGGGCCGCAGGCAAGTCGTAGGGACTTTCATTGGTATCCACCCGATCAATTTGGGCAGGTTTCCCCCGAGGGGAATCGATAGTGCCCCCCGGGTGGGGAGTATAGGCAATTAGTTGAGCCAGATCTGAGCGAATAAAACTCAGCATAGAATTGTAGAACCATTACAAAGCCGCAATTGGGTGACAAGCACCACTGTCTTTAGTATCGGTCTTTGAGTCTACTTCGGGCAATAGGCTTTTTTGCATCAAGGGTATTTTGGGGTCAGGATGCGGCAGTTGAGGCGATCGCCCGCCTTGGGGAACTCCCCTCTAGGTTGTTGTACTATTTCATGACATCAATCGGTTGGGGCAAAGAGTATGGAATCATTCTGTCAGAGCCAACCCTTGCATAAATACTCTAGAATGTTAAGGAGATAGCAAAAGGCTATTCTCTGATTACCGAGGGTTGTGGATCCGGTTTATCCAACTGGGACTGCACTTAACCCTCATAAAGACAAAGCAGGCTTGAACAGACAACTTCGGAGGCAGCCCGGTTAACCCCCTGATTTTCCCTCCGTTAGTTATGTTATTGTAAACGTTGACAATTTCGACAAATGCAAGTACGCGAGACGGGGACTGATTGTGGAAAAAATTAAACTAGCGATCGTAGGCGTTGGCAACTGTGCTAGCTCATTGGTACAGGGAATTTACTTTTATAAAGATAAGACTTCTGAAGAAGCGATCGGGTTAATGCACTGGGATATTGGCGGGTATGAACCGAACGATATCGATGTGGTCGCCGCTTTCGATATCGACCGCCGAAAAGTCGGCCAAGATGTCTCTAAAGCTATCTTTGCTGAACCCAATTGTACGATGGTTTTCTGCGAAGATATTCCCGAAATTGGCACGAAAGTCAGCATGGGAAGAATCTTAGATGGGGTCTCCGAGCATTTAGTCAATTATGCAGACAAATATACCTTCATCCCGAGTGATGCCCCCGAACCAACCCGAGATGATGTCATTGCTATTTTAAAAGAATCCGGCACTCATGTTCTCGTGAATTATCTCCCTGTGGGGTCGGAAGAAGCGACGAGTTTTTATGCCGAATGCTGCCTAGAAGCTGGGGTGGCTTTTGTCAATTGCATTCCGGTCTTTATTGCTAGTAATCAGTTGTGGGCGGATAAATTTGAATCGCGCAATATTCCGATTGTAGGCGATGACATTAAATCCCAGCTTGGGGCGACGATTGTTCACCGGATGATTTCTGACCTGGCGAAAAAAAGAGGGGTCAAAATCGAACGGACCTATCAACTCAATACCGCCGGAAATACGGATTTCTTGAATATGTTAAATCGCACCCGCTTAAAGTCTAAAAAAGAATCGAAGACAGAAGCGGTCCAGTCAGTTTGTGAAACTAGATTGGACGATGAAAATATTCATGTGGGACCGAGTGATTACGTCCCTTGGCAAAAGGATAATAAAGTCTGTTTTATTCGGGTGGAAGGCAAACTCTTCGGAGATGTGCCGATGAACATTGAAATGCGGCTGTCCGTGGAGGATTCGCCGAACTCCGCCGGGGTGGCGATCGATGCGATTCGTTGCTGCAAATTGGCCCTCGATAGCGGTAAAGGAGGGGTGCTTTATTCTCCCTCTTCCTACTTCATGAAGCATCCTCCCAAGCAATATCCCGATGGCGATGCCTACCGGATGACCGAGGAATTTATTAACGGATTTAGAGAGTATTAATCAACTCCCCATCGCCTCATTCTTGACGAGTGGGGCGAGGATTTTTGGAAATTTGAGCCGGTTTAACCCCCTACTTTTGCCATCCCTGTCTCCCCCAATCTTGCCTAAATTATCGAATGTTTGATGTTTTTGTAATCGGTCATGTGACTCAGGACCGGATTAAAATTGATGGAAAAATTGTCCAAGAAATGGCGGGAGGGACGGCTATTTATACCGCGATCGCCTTAAAAACCTTGGGGTTAAATGTGGCAGTGTTAACGAAAACCTCTCGTCCAGACCGAAGTCATCTGTTAGAAGAATTAAAAACTCGGGGCATTGCGGTTTTTTGGATCGAAAGCCCCGAAACGACACAGTTTGAAAATAGTTATCAGCGCGATCGCCTCGATAGTCGCCAACAAAGAGTTCAGGCTATTGCTTCCCCCTTCACTCCCCAAGACTTAGGCCAAATTCAAGCCCGAATCTTCCATTTGGGCGCACTCACCAATCAGGATATGTCCCTGGAATTTCTGCAAGCCGTTTTTGCAACAAAAGCCTTAATTTCTTTAGATGGACAAGGCTTTTTACGGCAAGTCATTAATCAAAAAGTCCAGGCAACGGACTGGGCCGAAAAACGAGGAGGATTGGCAGGAGTAGATATTTTGAAAGTGGATATCCAAGAGGCCCAACTGCTATCAGGAAAAACCGCCATATCCCCCGGGGCGATCGCCCTGAATCAGTGGGGAGTTCGAGAAGTCTTAATCACCGCAGGGAGTCAAGGATCTTGGGTTTATCAATCCGGTACTCTGGAGCAAATTCCCGCCTTTGCACCCACTACCTCGGTCGATCCAACCGGCTGCGGAGATACCTACATCGCCGGTTATTTATATTCTCGATTAACCGGAGAACCCAGTCATCTTGCTGCCAGATTTGCTGCCCAAGTTGCCACCCGCAAACTGGAAAATTTCGGTCCCCTCCGGGAGTGGCAAACTCCTGAATCAATCCCGGGTTAAAAATATTTGGGGGATTAACAAACCGATAGATTAGCCCATCTGTCGGTTTTGTCAGACCCTTGAAACCCGACGGGTGGATTATTCCTCTACCGGATGCGTGACCCGATAAACATGGATAATCCGCTGTAAACTGGTCAATAAACTGGCGATCGCCAGGACCCACAACGCCACCGGCAACTGATCCACAATTAAACCCACCGCCATCACAATCACCCGAGGCAGTCGGGGAAACCACCCCACCTTGCACTCAATCTTCAATCCTTCTGCCCGAGCACGGGTATAACTGACCATTTGTGACCCCAGCAGGGCCAACAGACAAATCGGAATCGACGGATAGTCTTGACGGTGGATCAATAAAATTGTGATGCCAATTAAGATGGCCCCTTCAGAAAATCGGTCTAAAACGGAATCAAAAAACGCCCCAAACGCATTCTGTTGATTGAGTAATCGGGCAACGGTCCCATCGATCGCATCCAAAGGCATCGCGATCAATCCCATTAACAATCCCCCCCACAACGGTTGATTATTGGCAATTACCCCTGCCGCCACAATATTCAACAACAAGCTCAACAGTGTAATCGTATTGGCAGAAATGCCCAGTTTTGCAATCCCCTTGGCAATGGGTTCAACGAGAAATTTCGTGCGATCGCGCGCCCAAGTCTCCACAACTACTAACCCTTTAGACTGAATTTTGATTTAGCTATGTTAACCTTACCAACCCAATTCCGGCGAAAACGGGGACGGATATAAGGTTAAAACCCCCGCCGGTTGAGGCGTCAGTCATTTCCCCTAATCCCCACCCCCATCCAATCAAAACCGATCGCGTTTACCCTAGATGTTGACTCAACCCTCAAACCTGATCATGACTCAGACGAATCCGATCATTTCTGCCGAATGGCTATCCCAACACCTAGACGATCCGCAAATTGCGATCGCCGATTGTCGCTTTTCCCTCGCCGATCCTGAACTGGGACAACAACAGTATCTCCATCACCATATTCCCGGTGCTCACTATCTGCACCTCAATCGCGATTTATCTTCAATAGTCCAACGACATGGCGGACGACATCCCCTCCCCGATCCAGAACTATTCGCCCAAAAATTAGGGGCGATCGGGGTCACATCTCCAGAAGTCTTACTCGTGGTTTATGACGACTCCCGATTTGCCTTTGCCGCCAGACTCTGGTGGTTACTCCGCTATCTGGGACATGATCGCGTTGCCATTTTAGATGGCGGATTTAAAGGGTGGCAAGCTGGGGGATATCCCGTAACGGATGCGATTCCTCGGTCGAATTTGGGCACCTTTTCTCCTCAAATCCGCCCCGATCGCCTCGTGGATATCGAAACCGTCAAAACCCGGTCCCCATTGCCCTCCGTCGCCCTCATCGACTCCCGAGAACGCGATCGCTACCTCGGTAACCATGAACCCATCGACCCGATCGCCGGTCACATTCCCGGTGCACTCAACTATCCCTGGCAAGAAGTCACCGACGAGAATGCCCAAGTTAGACCCCACAGCGACCAAGTACAACGCTGGGCTGATATTGCCGGTTCCGAGGAAATTATCGTCTATTGCGGGTCCGGAGTCACTGCCTGCGTGAATCTCCTCTCCCTGGAAATGGCAGGAATTCCCAACGCCAAACTCTACGCCGGAAGTTGGAGTGATTGGTGTTCCTATCAGGTTGAGGACTAATACTAAATCCGGTTGTCAAAGACCTACTTTCCTCTCTAGCCCGCGTAGGGGTCTACGGGCTTTGTTAGTATAGCCCCACCCTTGAGGGTGCGGGTTTTTGCGTGAACTTGCACCAGTCCATGTCAAAATCAAGCTAAATTAGCCTCAAAACTGAACCGAATTATGACCATGATTCCTGCTTTAGACCGTGCCTTTCAACAAGGACGTGCCTTAAAAATTATCACCGGATTGACCAACTTTGACGCCGATCGCGTTGCCACCGTCGTTCGGGCCGCCGATCGCGGGGGTGCGACCTTCATCGATATTGCTGCCGATCCGGCTTTAGTCAAATTAGCCAAAAAGTTGACCAACTTACCAATTTGTGTGTCTGCTGTCGAACCGGAAAAATTTGTAGCCTGTGTAGAAGCCGGTGCAGATTTAATTGAAATTGGTAACTTTGATGCCTTCTATGCAATGGGTCGGCGCTTTGAAGCCGCTGAAGTGCTACAACTGACTCGCGAAACCCGCGCCTTACTGCCGAATATCGTCCTGTCTGTCACCGTTCCTCATATTTTGGAACTGGATCAGCAAGTGGATCTAGCTGAGGAATTGGTGAAAGCCGGTGCCGATATTATCCAAACTGAAGGCGGTACCAGCAGCAATCCCGTTCACCCCGGCATCTTAGGGGCGATCGAAAAAGCAGCACCTACTTTGGCTGCTGCCTCCGCCATTTCCCGGGCAGTTTCTGTGCCGGTTCTGTGCGCCTCGGGAATTTCTACGGTAACGGCACCGATGGCGATCGCCGCTGGTGCCGCTGGGGTAGGCGTCGGTTCGGCAATTAACCGCCTGGATAATGAACTCGCGGCGATCGCAGGAGTGAAGAGTCTAGTAGAAGCCTTATCCACGGTTAGCCGTTCCCCCATCCACGCCTAATCTTGGGGTGAGTCGGGCTGGTTGCAATCACTTGTGAAGAAACGACTGAAGTCGTTACTACGAACAGAAGAGATGTTTGTAGTAACGACTTTAGTCGTTTATCCCCATCAGAATCTAAAAAATAGCCACTACAGTGTGTTTCAGTTACAACTGAGTTAAAACCAAAGGTTAATCGGCTTGATCATGTCAAACAATTTATATTTAAAATCCTCCCCATGCTTACCCAGTCTTCTCCCACCCCAATGCCGCCACCCCAGAACCCGATGCCCTTGAGTCGCCCTCGATTCCAATCCCTGGGGAAATTTCGCCTTCGCACGGTTCTAGTGGTTCCATTTATTATTCCAGTCTTGATCTCAACTGGACTGGTGGGGTGGTTGTCCTTTCGTAGTGGACAGCGAACCGTGAATGAACTCGCCAGTCAACTGCGGGGGGAAATTGCACGGAGAGTGCGAGAAGAGGTGCAGCGTTATTTAGATCGACCCCATTTGGTGCATCATATTAACGCTCAAGTGTTTCGCCAAAATAGAATTGATTTAGAAGACCCGGATGTGCTGCTGGAGTATTTTTGGGAACAAAGTCGCGAGTTGTTGGACTTGGGGACGATCGCCTATGCCAATGAACGGGGGGAGGTTGTCGGAGTCAACCCCTTAGAACATTATCTGGTGTTGTCCCATGAGCGAACTGGGAGGAGTTTGCGGCGCTATGCTCCCAGGGATGACGGGACAAGGGGGGAATTGCTCCGGGAACGTCCTAACTATGATGCCCGAACTCGTGCTTGGTATCAACAGGCGGTGAAGGAGGGGAGGCCAATTTGGACAGACATTGAACCCAGTGCGATCGGGCAAAGGCTGGATATTTCTGCGGTGTATCCGGTTTATGACGGCGATCGCCGTTTCCTGGGGGTACTGTTATGTGATCTCCCCCTCTCGGGAATCAACCAGTTTTTAGAAACGCTCAAGATTGGCAAAACAGGCGAGGCCTTTATCCTCGAAAGCAATGGTTTACTCGTTGCCACATCCACGCAAAAAGCTACTTTGATTCCGGGACGCAATGGGGAGGAACCTCAACGTCTGCCTGCCACTGAGAGTCAAAATCCTCGCTTAAATGCAGCCCTCAATGCCTTAACCGTTCAGTTTGGGTCTTTGGAGAATATTAAGCAATCTCAGGGGGTGGAATTTTTCCGGGAAGGTGCAAGGCACTTTGTGGAAGTAATGCCGTTTCGGGACGATCGCGGAATTGATTGGTTGATTTTAGTGAGCATACCAGAAGCGGATTTCATGGAGGAAATTCATGAAAATACTCAGCAGACGGTGGTGCTTTGTTTGCTGGCCCTGATGGTCTCGATTTCCTGTGGGATGGCGATCGCTCAATGGATTTTACAGCCGATTCTCCGGGTGACGCAATCATCTGAACAAATCGCTAACGGCCAACTCGATCGCCATGTTTATGCCCGAGGCATTATTGAACTGGAAAAACTGGCGGACTCTTTTAACCAAATGGTTGATCAGCTAAAAGGCTCTTTTAGCTCTTTAGAGCAAGCAAACCAGGACCAGACCCATCACGAACAAGAATTGGCCGCTTCCAAAGAACAGCTTGAGGCCGTTTTAAATGCGGTTCCTGGTTCGATTTCTTGGATTAATTCCAGTGGAACTTATCTCGGGGTGAATCGTTATCTGGCCGATAGCTTGAATTTAGACCCGGAAGACATGGTGGGCCAAAAAATTGGGTTCTCCCAAAATAGTCATGAGTATGCTGACTTTATGCAGCAGTTTCTCAACAGTTCTGCTCTCTGTGCATCTCAGGAAATTCGCATTTTGGTTCAGGGTAAACCCCGGTATTACTTAATGGTGGTGCAGAAATATCAGCAAGGGACGGCGACTGTATCCGTTGGGATTGATATTAGTGAATGGCGCTATGCTCAACAAGAGAGCGAGAAGCTCAAAGGGGAAAATATCCGGATGAGTGCTGAACTGGAAGTCACTCAACAACTGCAAAAAATGCTGTTACCCAAACCCGAGGAATTAACCGCCATTGACGGGTTGGAAATTGCGGCTTTTATGGAAAATGCCGAGGAAGTGGGGGGAGACTATTACGATGTTCTGAATTATAATGGGGTGGGGACGATCGCGATCGGGGATGTTACGGGACATGGACTCGAAAGCGGCATCCTCATGGTCATGACTCAAACCGCAGTTCGCACCCTTAAAGAGAGTGGCGAAACCGATCCGGTGAGGTTTTTAGACATCCTCAACCGCACGATTTATCAAAATGTACAACGCATGAATACGGATAAAAATCTCACTTTAGCCCTCTTAAACTATCATCAGGGCCAAGTGAGGATTAGCGGCCAACATGAGGAAATTCTGGTGGTCCGTGCGGATGGTCACATCGAGCAGGTGGATACAATGGATTTAGGGCTACCCATTGGGTTAGATGAAGACATTACGGAGTTTATTGCTCAGATTTGTGTGGAACTTAAGTCCGGAGATGGCATTGTTGTTTATACCGATGGAATTACTGAAGCTAAAAATAAACAAAAGCAACGATATGGAGTGAATCAATTGTGTGACATCATCAGTCAGCATTGGCACCAATCTGTAGAGGAAATTCAACAGGCGGCGATCGCTGATGTCCGAAAGTACATCGACGGACAAAAAATGCTGGATGATATGACTTTGGTCGTTATTAAACAAAAGTAGCTTATAAAGGAGTTCAGACGGTTATGAGTGAAATATTCGGAGACTTTCTTCACGATTTACCTCCCGGGCATGATTATTTAGATATTGGCTTTTCCGCTAACTCTCGCCCGATTAAAACCCGTTGGCGGAATAATTTATTATCGGCTCATTTTATTGCGGAGTATCTAGCTACCTTTTTGCCCATTGATGATGATGAAATTAATGCTAAACGCCGCGAACAAGACTACAAGGGTTCCGTCAGTTATATCGCCAATGAACTGTTAGAAAACACGATGAAATTTCATAGTTCCACGGATGAATATCCAGTGAGATTCGGGATTCATTTCCTCGAAAATCCGGAAAATAAAATTGTTTTAATGTCAAGAAACACCGTCACACTAGAAGCAGGCGATCGCTTTAAAACCTTTATTGATGAACTGCTTTCCTCGGACCCGCTAGAGTTATATCTGAAACATCTGGAAGAGAATGCGGAAGATGAAAACAGTCAAAATTCCGGGTTGGGATTTCTAACCATGATTACTGACTACTCGGCCAAGTTAGGTTGGAAATTTGACCCCATCCCCAATCATCCCAATCTCATGCTGGCAACGACCTTAGTTCAACTTGTTTTATAACTTTAGGGATGGATTTTAACCAGAATGAGTCCCGTTCAGGTAAAATTTAACCAGAGCACCTGCTCCGGAGGCAAGAGAAGATGAATTTTCAAGAAATTAAAGGTGAAGACTATAGTGTACAGTATGTTCCGGAATCGGAAACGGTTAAAATTCAAGGGGAACTCAGTCTTACGGGGTCAGCAGATTATGCGCCGATCGCCCAGTTACTGAACGAGATTGCTGAACTGAATCCCCCCACGATTACCCTAGACCTTAAAAAGCTGGAGTTTCTGAATAGTTCGGGGATTAGTATGCTTTCTAAGTTTGCGATCGCTATGCGAAAAAAGAAAACAATTCAACTGGCCGTAATCGGTTCTGATGAAATTGCGTGGCAACGCAAGTCACTACAAAATCTCCTCAAACTTTGTCCCAACTTACAGTTAACTCTAGAATAACCGCTATTTTTCGGAAAAAATACCCTCAGCCTTGATGTCGAAAAATTCAATGAACAAAACCTACAACAGCGGGTTTTGTTCATTGCATAATTCCAAGGATTCAGATGCACCCGACTTGATGGCAACTCACCCCCTTATTTAGTTTTCGCTTCTAAATGTTCCAACCGACTGCGGAGTTCCTGGTTTTCTTTCTTAATTTGGTCAAATTCTTGGCGTAATTGCTTCACCGCTTTATCGGACCCAATATTTTTCTCAACCTTAGAAACCGCTTCTTCCGCAACGCGACGAACTCGGCCATCGGGAGTGGCATCGGCTAAACTTTGTAAAATCCCGATCGCCTTGGGTGTCTCCATTTGTCCCAATGCCGATGCTACCGCAACTTGAGTTAGGAAAAAGGTTTCCGCAGATAAGTCCGAGAGACGGTCCAAAATGCGCTCTAAATTGCCCGGGGTTTGACCCGTAGAAATGCCACCAAGGGCGCGAATTGCCGCTAATCGCAAGGGTTGGGGGACACCATTAGCGGTATAGTTCAAAATAATATTGAGGGCATCTTCCGAAGTTTTGAGCTTGCTTAAGCCGGAAATTGCCCCACTGCGAACCACTTCATTCCATCCGGCGCGTTCATTCAACACCTGTTGTAACCGGGCGATCGCATCCCCTTCATCCAGCGGTTCGTTCCGTTTTCCGGCACAGATTGAGGCGACTGCTCTTGCCGCTGCCGCTTCCACATTATAACTCACATCTCCCCGTTCCAACACTAGGGCGATCGCCTGATAGCTTTCCGGAGTTTTATGATGCGCCAATGTCTCCACCACCGCATATCGCACCCGCGCATCTTCATCCTCTAACCCACCGATTAACTGTTCAAATCCTTGGTCCAGTTTAATCTTTCCAAGTTGTTTCGCCACCTCTAAACGCACCCCCCAAAACTGTTCGGTTTTTAAAGCAGAACCAAGGGCTTTAACCGCTTCTAATCCGCCTTTTTTCGCTAAAGCAACAGCCGCATAAATCCGCGACACCGGGTCTGAGTCGCCCTGTAACTGCGCTTTCAATTCAGCAACGGGATATTCTAACTGCACCGTTTTGAGGGTAGCATTGCCCACATCAAAGCTAATATAACTCGGCTTCTCCTCCAGGGGAAAGTAAAAACTCTGTTCCCGCTGATTCACTCGCACCGTAAAGGTTTTCAGAGGTTCGCCACTTTTGTATCCAAATCCAATAGGAATTTTTAGGTCAAATAACTCCTTCTCATTCCCTTTTTCTCCGGTAGTTTTGACATGACTTTGAGTGACGGTGACTTTCGCCAGTTTGCTGTCTCCATCCCAGTTATAGGAAACTTTATAATCGGGATGACCACCACGATACACATATTGGTCAAACAAAAACATCAAATTTCGACCCGTGGCCTTTTCAATGGCCCGCAACAAGTCCACCGTTTCTACAGTTTGATGGGCGTTATCATTAACAAAGGTATGAATCGCTTTAAAGAACAGTTCATCCCCTAACTCAGTGCGAATCATGTGATAAACACAAGCGCCTTTTTCATACAAGTGACGATCATAGAGTTCGATCGCCTCCCGATAAACATGAGTGACAATCGGTCGCCGATAGCGGGTTTTATCTTCATTCAAATAACTCCGCGCTTCATTCAGCAAATAATAAGCCGCATCTTCTGGACCATATTCTTCATGAGTCCATAAAACCTCAGCATAAGAGGCCATCCCTTCTTTAATCCAGGCATGAGACCAATGTTTAATCACCACTAAATCCCCAAACCACTGGTGGGCGAGTTCATGGGCGACTAAACTTTCGGTGCGTTGGTTATCCAGTTGGGCGCGTTCATCCAACAGACAGCGATCGGTCAGCAGGGTGGTTGAAGTATTTTCCATCCCTCCGAAGATAAAATCTTCCACGCAAACTTGAGCGTATTTGGGATAAGGATAAGCATAGCCAAAAGCCTGACTAAAATACTCCATCATGCGCGGCGTTTTGCCCATACTGCGACGGGCATCTTCTTCGCGACCTTTGGCTACATAATAAACCACAGGTTTGCCGTTCCATTCGTCGCAAATTTCAGCAAAATCCCCCACAGCTAAGGTCATTAAATAGGTGGGATGAACCTGTTTTTGGAACCAATGATAAATTTTATCGCTGCCTTCTTCTTCGGTGGAAATCAGTTCCCCATTAGAAATCGCCAAGTAGGGTTTGGGAACCCGAATTCGCATTTCTGAGGTGGCGAGTTGTCCAGGGTAGTCAAAGCAGGGAAACCAGAAGCGGGAATCTTCATCTTCCCCTTGGGTCCAAACTTGGACGGATTTATTGGGATAATGGGCATCTGGGGCGATAAAATAAATGCCACGCTGGGGCTGTTCAACGCCGTAGGTGACGATTAGAGTGAGGGGGTTTTCTGCTTGCGTGGGTTGGGTGAGGTGAATTTCTAACCGTTCGCCGTCATAATCAAAGGGTTGGGGAATATTGCTGACGGTGACTTCCTGAATATTTAGGTTTACGGCATCTAAAGTCAGGCAGTCAATGCCAGTTCTCACGGGCATCAGTCGAATGCTGCAAGTCCCTTGATAACTTTGATGGGCCAGGTCAAGGACCAAATCTAAACCGATATGTTCGACTTGTCCAGGGCGATCGGGGTTGTAATGGGGTTTGGCCCCCGGTAGTTCAAAGGTTTTATGACCGTTGTTTTCTGTATCAAAATAAGAGTATTGGTTTGACATGGTGATGAATCTATCTTTAAGACTGAATTTCAGCAATTGAGCTAATGAACGCTATTTTATACAGGGTAACGTTTTGCCGTGATAATCACCACCCTGGATAGATGGCAGCAGGGGTAACCTGGGCATGGTCTCGACTGGGGGGAGGGCGGTTTTTTGCGCCGATGGTGGTGGGTTGTGGATATCTTTCTGATGGGGTTAAGAATTGGGAATGAGCTATGGGATAAGGGATTCAGAGTTTAACGATAACACAGACTGGGTGTTGGGCATTGATGGCGGAGGGACGAAGACGGTTTGCTTGGTGATGGATGAAACGGGGACGATCGCCGGACGGGGTGAGGCAGGGCCGTCGAATTATCAAACGATTGGGTTGGCGGCAGCAGCAGAGTCAATCTCACAGGCGATCGCAAGCGCTGTGAATGCTCTCCCTGGGGTGGCGATCGCTGGAATTGGCGTGGGATTGGCCGGGGTGGGACGTTCGGAAGATGTCCAGGTTGTGCAAGGATTGGTGGCGGGTTTGTCCCAGGAGAGTCCCCTGCCGATTCGCTGGAATCTGCGTTCTGAGGGGGTGGTGGTGACTCATGACTGCGCGATCGCCTTGGTGGGAGGGACGGGATCGGCCTCTGGGGTGGCGATCGTCGCCGGTACGGGTTCGATCGCCTATGGTTGCAACTCTCAGGGAGAGAGTAAACGCGCCGGGGGTTGGGGGTATCGATTTGGGGATGAAGGCAGTGGATATCAGATTGCAGTCGCCGGGTTGCGTGCGGCGGCGCGATCGCATGATGGCCGAGGACCCAAGACCTTACTCACGGATTCTTTATTAGATTACCTTAATCTGAACGAGTTAGAAGACCTAATCGAAGTCATCTATCGCCGGGGATGGGGTGTGACCGAAATTGCGGCATTATCTCCCCTGATTGATCGCGCTGCTGCCGCAGGGGATGCGATCGCTACTCAGATTCTGGAGGATGCGGCAGCAGAGTTAGTCCTGACGACTCAAACCGTTGCCTCGGCCCTCTTTAAGCCGGATCAGGCATTTGAGGTAGTCACCATTGGCGGAGTCTGGCGCAGTGTCTGCCATTTGGGCGATCGATTCCGTGAGTCCCTTCGCACCCAATTTCCTCGGGTTCAAGTCATCTCCCCCCGCCATGAACCCGCCTATGGTGCCGGTTTGTTGGCCCTGGAACGTCTCGGCAAGGGGGTACTGTCCCCCTGACAAGGGTAAATTTTTTACTTCCGGTCCCCGGACCTTGCCAAGGTCCGGGAACCGTCGCTGAAGTTAATAGTAAGGCGAATCACCATAAACGTAAAAACCCGACTCTTGTAAGTCCGGTCCCCCTGACAAGGATAAGTTTTTTATAGCCCGTCTTGTCTGAGGTACAGATGCTATTAATTATTAAGACAAGCGAGCAAGATGCTCGCTTGTCTGTGGAGCGAGCAAGATGCTCGCACTCCAAAAAAATGTATGCGAATAACAATGGGAATTGCTATAGCAATCCTAAATGATTTATGACATATATAGCTCCCCTCTCCCCCTTTGGGCCGCCGACGAGAAAGGGGTGAGGGCATTCCACAACTGATTTAGACTGGCTATAACAGTTAAACTACGTTTCCCAATCTGGAGTGGGTTTAATATGAACCTAGAACGAGATTCTAAAGCGGTGTATCGACAGATTCGGAATTATCTCGTGGGTCGCTTCCTCGGTGCAACTCGGGATGAAACCTTGCTGCAAGAAACGATAAAATGCTTATTTTGTAAGCTGTATTTTGAGGAAAATCCGTCTTTATTTGACCCGAGTTATGACCCAACAAGTGTAGAGGCGATCGCCCATCGATATCATCAGTCTTTTGAGCAACTGCGGCGGCTTTTGCCGACCCTCTTTCCCCCAGAGCAACGCTTGCTTCTCGACTCACAAAGTCTGGCTCAAATTGATACTCTACTGAATACTGCTGACTTGGACACCCCAGTTCATGACCCCTTTGGAGATATTTATGAAGTGTTTATGGGGTCGCAGGTTCGGGGACAGGAGGGGCAGTTTTTTACGCCGCTGAATGCGATCGGCTTACTGGTGGCCTTAGTCAATCCCCTTCCCGGAGAAATGCTCATTGACCCAGCTTGTGGCGCTGGTGGATTTTTAAGTGTGGCCGTTCAGCATTTAAAAGCATCTGGAGCCTCTTTTCAACAAATTCTCTCTACAGTTTTTGGGCTGGATAAAGACCACTATCTCGCCGGATTAGCAGCGACCCGTTTATCTCTTTTGATACTCCAATCAGCTCAGGTCTTTTGTGCGGATTCCCTCGCTTGGCAACTGGAAGCTCTTGCCCCAAGTTTTTCTAACAATCCTGATAAAAATCCATCAAATTCCCAACCTTTCCCCTTCCCAACTCAGGTCGGTGAATTTGATATTGTCCTGACGAATCCTCCCTTTGGGAGCCGCATTGTTGCCGCATCTCCCCAGGTCCAGGCCACCTTTGAACTGGGATATCAATGGCGGTTAGAAAAAAATAGTCAAGCTTTTGAAAAACTACCTAAATTGCAATCTTCCGTTCCGCCCCAGGTCTTATTTATGGAACGATGTTTATCCCTAGTTCGGCCCGGAGGTCGGATTGGAATGGTCGTTCCCGAAAGTTTGATTTCTAGCAAAACCTATCGTTATGTGGTGGATTATATCCATGCAAAATCTATCATTAAAGCCGTGATTGGAATGCCCGATGTGTTATTTAAAATATCGGGAAAAGGTGGAACTCATACCAAAACTTGTCTACTTTTATTACAAAAAAAATCTGGGAAAACAGCAGAGGACGAAAGCAATCAATCTATTTTTATGGCAGAGGCTCAATGGTGTGGACGGAATAGCCGGGGTCAACCCATTGACCGAGATGATTTACCGGAAATTGCTGCCCGCTACCGAGACTATGAACAAGGTCTTTTAACGAAACCGAATCAGTTAGGGTATTGGATGACCTGCGATCGCATTCAAAATGGCATTTTAGCCCCGCATTATTACAACCCTGCTGCAATTTCAGAATTATTTTACCTCCAAGACAGTCATGACTTGATTTCTATGGGAGAGTTGATATCCGCCGGGATGATCGAGGTCAGCAGTGGCGATGAAGTGGGAAAATTAGCCTACGGAACGGGCAATATTCCCTTTGTGCGTACTTCGGATATTTCTAATTGGGAAATTAAGGCCGACCCCAAACATTCGGTGAGTGAAGCAATTTATCAATCCTTGGCCGAAAAACAGGACATCCGGGAAAGGGATATTTTGATGGTACGCGATGGCACTTATTTAATTGGAACTTGTGCGTTGATTACCGCCGATGATACGCGCATTCTTTATCAAAGTCATTTCTATAAATTGCGCGTTCGGGAAACCTGTCCGTTATGTTGTTATTTGTTGTTAGCAGCCCTAAGTTCGGGACCTGTGCAAAAACAAATCTTGGCAAAGCGTTTAACCCAGGATATTATTGATTCTCTGGGGAATCGAATTCAAGAGTTGATTTTACCGATTCCCAAGGATAAAAGACATCGGGAGAAGATCTCGCAGATGGTTAAGCAGACGATTCAACACCGAATAGAAGCTAAAAAATTGGCCCGCCAAGCTTGTTTAGAATTAGTGGCAGGATCTAACCCGGACTTATGGAAGAAATGATGCCATTGACTCCTCAAGAGACCTCCGATGGGTCTTTTACGTTTTATTCACCGGAATTTGGCGAACTGTTTCACTCGTACCACGGGGCGCGCCAAGAGGCGCGGTGTAAATTTGTAGAACCGACGGAGTTAGCCGAAAAAGCCAAAAAGCCAGTGGTGCGGTTGCTTGACTTGTGTTATGGATTGGGGTATAATACTGCATCAGCATTAGAGACGATTTGGTCAATTAATCCAGCTTGTGTGGTGGAGTGGGTTGGGTTGGAATTGGATAGCTCTATTCCCCAAGCGGCGATCGCGATCGGGTTACTTAAAAGTTGGCACTCGCCTATTCCCGAACTTCTAGCCGCACTGGTTAGCCCAAAGGCAGACGGTGAATCTATGGTGTCGAGGACTTTGACGGCCCCTCAGTTCCAAGGGACCTTATGGCTAGGAGATGCCCGAAACACCATTCAACAGGTGGTGAATCAAGGGTTTGAAGCCGATGCCATATTTTTAGACCCTTTTTCCCCTCCGAATTGTCCGCAACTGTGGACAGTTGAGTTTTTAGGGTGGGTGGCGCGCTGTTTGAGTCCGACGGGAAGATTGGCGACTTATTCTTGTTCAGCCTCGGCGAGAACGGCTTTAATGACGGCAGGATTAAAAATTGGGGCCACTGCGCCGGTGGGCCGGCGATCGCCAGGAACTGTGGCGAGTTTTTGCGATCGCGATTTACCTCCTCTTTCCCCCCAAGAACAGGAACATCTCCAAACTCGGGCGGCAACTCCCTACCGTGACCCCAACCTGTCGGATTCAGCGGAGGAAATTCGGCAACGGCGTCAACAGGAACAAAACTTATCCCAGTTAGAACCCACCTCTAGTTGGAAAAAAAGATGGACCAGGATTGCAGGAAAATAGCCCGGGATCAGCAATTTTGGAGGCGATCGCTTTATTTAAAAGGGCAGATAGTCAGCCGATTAGGGAGCCCCGACCCAGATCAACCTGATCGGCCCGCTATAATCGAAAGGGCGATGAAGGTAAAATCTCATCAAGCTCAATCCCAGAAACTTTACATTTTTTAAAAAAGATGGGCCAGACCGGAAAAACTCCGGCATCCTTTATAAAGTCTCTGTAAAACAGCAGATTTTTTAAACAAACGCGGTCCAAATAATGTAAAGATAGTCAGAGATAGTACCAAAAGCGATTAATTTACTAAGTCGCTTGACGCAGAACTAGCTAATAGAAATACTCAGAGCAAGGTGTTTGTCTGTGAACTTCCTTGATGCAGAACAGTCCAAAATTCTCGTCGTAGATGATCATCCAGCCAGCCGGATGACGGCAGTGGCTCTTTTGTCCGTAGAAGGGTATGAAATTCTGGAAGCAGACAGTGGCCCTAGTGCCCTGGCTTGCGTGAAGGAAACCCAGCCCGATTTAATTCTGCTGGACGTGATGATGCCTGGAATGGATGGATTTGAGGTGTGCCGCCATCTGAAACAAGATGAGCAAACCCGCCTGATTCCCATCATTTTCGTAACCGCACTCAACGATCGCCGATCGCGGATCCGGGGGATTGAAGCTGGAGGTGATGACTTCCTGACTAAACCCTTCGATCATCTAGAACTAGCCGCCCGAGTGAAATCCCTGGTCCGCCAAAAACGGCTCAATGAGGACCTCGACCATGCGGAACAAGTCCTCTTTTCCATTGCCGGGACGGTGGAAAGCCGAGACCCCAATACCGGGGATCACTGCGAACGCTTAGTCTCTCGCGGACAAGCGTTTGGCGAGTTTCTCCATCTTTCCCGCAATGAAATTCGCAATTTAATGTGGGGGGGATACCTCCATGACATCGGCAAAGTGGGGATTCCCGATGCGGTGTTACTCAAAACCGGGAAACTCACCGCCCAAGAGTGGGAAATCATGAAACAGCACGTGGTGATTGGGGAGAAAATTTGTCTACCCCTGCGAACTATGCGCGGCGTCCGTCCTCTGATTCGCCATCATCACGAACGATGGGATGGGACGGGATATCCTGATGGGTTGGTGGGGGATGAAATTCCCTCCATCGCCCAAGTGTTTCAAGTGGTGGACATTTATGATGCCCTCACCAGCGAACGGCCCTATAAACAGGCGTTTACCTCTGACAAGGCCCTGGAAATTATTGCCGAAGAAACGGCGAAGGGATGGCGTAACCCGAAACTGGTGGAAAAATTTACGGCTTTTATTCGGATCACGGAGATGGAAGAACCGGCAAGGGCTGTCAATCGCATCTCCCTGTTGGAATCAGAGGAACCCGCTGAGATCGCCGGAAGTTGGCGGATTGCCAATGGCTAGGCCCCGGATTTCCCCGGGGCGATCGCCCAACAACTGCGGCGATCGTCCGGTCATTGTGGATCAGCTTGCTTCAAGAGAGCGGAAACCGCGCTATACTCCGTTGAGATTAACGGGCTGAAAGAAAATGTTAGCAGTAGCGATTTTAGCCGCTGGACGCGGGACACGCATGAAATCAGACCTACCCAAGGTCTTACATCCTTTGGGCGGGCGATCGCTCGTTGAACGGGTACTCGATAGTCTCTCGGCAATTCAACCTGACCGACGTTTAATTATCGTCGGCTATCGAGGTGAACTCGTCCAAAACGAACTGATCCAACGATTCTCTGATTTAGAATTTGTCGAACAAACCGAGCAATTAGGAACGGGTCACGCTGTCCAACAGGTGATTCCCTATTTAAAAGAATTTACCGGGGATTTCTTGGTCCTAAATGGCGATGTCCCCCTCTTACGACCCGAAACTATTGAGCGGCTGCTAAATACCCACAAAGAACAAAAGAATGCCGCCACCATTCTGACCGCGCAACTGCCAGATCCTCAAGGGTATGGTCGGGTCTTTTGTGACAGTGAAAACCTGCTCAAGGAAATAGTCGAAGACCGAGACTGCACCGCCACTCAAAAGCAGAATCGACGCATTAATGCCGGGGTTTACTGCTTCCATTGGCCGGATTTAGCTAAGGTTTTACCCCAATTAAAATCAGAAAACGATCAGGCAGAATATTATCTGACATATGCGGTTAATTACTTAAATCCCGTGCGGATTTTAGATGTGGAGGATTATCAGGAAATTCTCGGCATCAACGATCGCAAGCAATTGTCAACAGCCTATCAAATTTTGCAGAGTCGGATCAAAGATGACTGGATGGCCGCTGGGGTCACTCTCATTGACCCGGATAGCATTACCATCGATGATACGGTGACCCTCGCCCCGGATGCCATCATCGAACCCCAAACCCACCTGCGCGGCCAAACCACCATCGGTTCCGGTTCTCGCATCGGTCCCGGGACGCTGATTGAAAATAGTCAGATTGGGGATCAGGCAACCGTTTTATACTCGGTGATAACGGATAGCACGGTGGCAGGGGGAACAAGAGTCGGACCCTACGCTCACTTACGCGGTCAAGCCCAGGTGGGAGAAGGCTGCCGAATTGGGAACTTTGTAGAATTGAAGAATACAAAGTTAGGAAATCGCACCAATGTATCTCACTTATCTTATTTAGGCGATACCACCACGGGCGATCGGGTCAACATCGGCGCTGGAACGATTACCGCCAATTACGACGGCGTAAATAAACATCCCACTCAAATCGGCAGTGGGACTAAAACGGGTTCTAATAGCGTCTTAGTTGCGCCGGTCAAAATCGGCGAAAACGTCACGATTGCGGCAGGTTCTACGATTACCGACGATGTAGAAGATGGCAGCTTGGCGATCGCCCGCGCCAAACAAGTAGTCAAAAAAGGCTGGAAACTGAAGCCGAAGGAGTAGGAAACTAGCCCTGTCAAGGTGTATTTGTAGGGGCGCAATGCTTGCGCCCATGTAGTAAGCAATTGTAGGGTGGGCAATGCCCCGTCCTTCTGTTCGGTGGGCAGTGCCCACCCTACAATTACTACAATTACTGTATCATTAACCTTAGCAGCGCCTTGAGGATGATTATGGAAGAAATACTCGCTTTAAAAGACTTGCTGCGAAGCGGAGATATTCAAGGTTCCCTCGCCCTTGTCGAACTCCTCGAAGAAATGAGCAAACAAGACATTATCGATACCATTCGCAGTTATGCCATTGTTTTGTTACTGCACTTGATCAAACAGCAAGCAGAACAACGCACAACTCGTTCTTGGGATGTCTCAATTCGTAATTCACTGCGGGAAATTCAACGCAAAAATAAGCGGCGTAAGTCAGGGGGTTATTATTTGACCCGGGAGGAGTTATGGGAAACCTTGGAGGACGCATTTCTCAATGCGATCGATGAAGCATCCCTGGAAGTGGCAGAAGGACTTTATGAACCCGAAGAGTTAGAAAAGCGGGTGAGGCGATCGCAAATTCTCCATCACGCTTTAGACTTAATCCTACCTCCAGAAACCCTCGATTCCCCAACCTCTCCAGAAACTCGATAAACTAGAAAAGGGCGTCTTGTCTTTATTCTGGAGTCACATCATGGTTTGGTTATTCTCGCTATTCTTTGTTTTACTGTTAATTTCTGCGACCCCATTACTCGGAACCTTGAAGGTTAGGTGGTCCTTTGAAATTATGGTGGGATTATTCGCCTTTTTTGCCGTGGCAGGTTGGGCCTTGTTTTTGGGATATTCTCTATTGTTTCAGTAACCCAGTAGTAATGATAATCCCGCCAGAGTTTCTCTGACGGGACTGATTCGTATAAGTATCCAGACCTTCTGTCAATTTATGATGACAGCTTAATCATTTGGTCTGAAGTTCAGCACCCAACTTTCTTTTGATGCGCTTCAGTCTATAGCGGTTCCCAGAGTTATTCTTGTACATTTTTGGAGTGCGAGCATATTGAAAAGCTCTTGACAATAGCGAGCAAGATACTCGCACTCCTCAACCCGGTTTCTGGTCCCCTTGAGCTAACCTAGGCGATGCCGACACCCATTTCTGGACTCATTTCCAAGGCATCACCGATCGCATCGCCGGTGTGATAGGCAGTGAGAATCACCTCACAAGTTTTACCCCAGGCGATCGCACCTGTAGCATCAATCCCGATCGCCCCAAAATCCCTTTTATTCCGTTCCGCCTCCGTAAACGATCGCTCAAAGGCATTCATTAACGATAATCCATCCGTCACACGCACCACAATTCGCGCCGCGAGACACTCATCAATAATATCTTCCCCAATCCCCGTACAACTAATTCCCGCCTTGGGATTGGCGTAATTTCCCGCAGGCATTGCCGAATCACTGACGCGCCCGATCCGCTCAAATCCTTTCCCTCCCGTAGAAGTTCCTGCGGCAATTTTACCCTCGTGATCCAGTACCACAACCCCAATCGTTCCCCGTCCCGAGGATTCTGCCACCACATTCGCCATACTGCGGGAAAAATTATCTTTGCGTTCCTCCATCCACTCCTGCAACCGCTTATCCGTCAGGGGATTATGAATTGGCAGTTGCAATTCTCGCAACAATTCCGCTGAACCCAAATCCGACAACACGCGATCGGGGGAATTCTGTAAAAATAAGGCTAAATCGATGGGATTTTTAACCCGAGATACATTAATGGTGCCGCTAAAGCGTTGCAACGTGCCATCCATTAACGCGGCACTCATCCGAATTTGTCCGTCAGATTGCAACACCGAACCCGTCCCCGCATTAAAACGGGGTTCATCTTCCAGGAGTTGGCATCCGCGCACCACCGCTTCCGTGGCAGAGGCCCCTTGCATTAACAGACCATACACTTCCTCTATAATGGTATGGAGGGAGCCGCGCACCGCTTCAAGTCCACCTTTATCTTTAAGAGAGTTACCCGCGCCACCGTGAATAATCAGCTTGGGTTGTACCGCACCCGTTGTCATGAATTCAGCCTCTGCCTTCGGTTAATATCCAATCTTTCATGGTAACGCAAAGGGTATCCTTTGCCAGCCTGAAATTGGGGCATTTTGGGGAGATTTCCCTGGTTTATTCTAGGGATTGAGCTTGGGAACGGCGACGGCGACAGCGTTCCGAGCAATATTTCACCTCATCCCAACAATCCGCCCATTTTTTCCGCCAGGTAAAGGGGCGTTGACAGACGGGGCAGATTTTTTCTGGAAAGTCAGCTTTTGCTCGGACTCGGCCCATAAGGGTTTATTCTGGCTGCTGTTTGGGTTGTATTATAACAGGACTTACGCCATCGGTAACATCGAACCCTAAATGTAGAGGCGATTCGCGAATCGCCTCTACATTATCCTCGTGACGTGGCTGAAGCGCGTCACGAGGAATTTATTGGAGTTATCACGCCTTAATTTGGGTCAACAAATCATAAAATGGTTGCCAATTATCTTCCTGCGCGATCGCTTCCCAAATCGCCTCAATTTTGGGCCGGAGCACCACCGTTTCTGGATTATATTTTGCCATCCGTTCTCGCATTTGCTCTAAATCCGATGTTGCCACAAACTGCAATAAATGGAAGTAGGCTTGTTGCCAAGACTCGAACAATTCTGAAGTAGTTTCCAGAGTGCCAAAAATGCAGTCACTTTTTTCCCGCCACTCTGGAGAAAACTGCTGCCTGAGTTGCCAAAAGAACTCCGGATACTCCACCTGAGACTCACCCAAAAGTTGCAGGGTTAATTGCACCAACTCCGTTGCTGCCTCTTCCGGCATTTCTTCTCCAAATCCCAACTTACTCAGCATCAATTTACGATATTCTCGATTATAATGCTCGTAATATTCCTCTAATGCGGCTTCCATATCTGCCTCATTTATCGCCGCCTTTAACGGAACTTGCAACATTTGCAGATTCCAGCGACAGATGGCGGGTTGATTGCCGTAACTGTAGCGACCATAATAATCAAAGTAAGCGGCTGTAAACTTTAAGTTGTAGGTGGGAATAAAGGCAAAAGGTCCATAATCAAAACTTTCCCCGGTGATGGACATATTGTCGGTATTTAACACCGCATGACAAAATCCGGCTGCCATCCATTGTGCCGTTAATGTAGCCACCCGTTGCACCAGTTCTTGATAAAATCGAGCGTATTTCTCTTTCGGGTTTCCCAGGCCGGAAAGTAAGGGCGGCATGGTATCATTGAGATGGGGATAATAATGGACGATGACCCAATCTAAGAGTTTTGCAATTAAATCTTTTCGTCCTAAATAGTGCAATCGTTCAAAGGTGCCAAATCGGATATGCGATTCACTAAAGCGGATCATCACGGACGATCGCGTAGGAGAGGGTTCATCTCCTCGCCACAATTGTTCGCCGGTTTCAACTAAGCTTAAACAGCGAGAAGTTCTGACTCCCATTCGATGCAACATTTCCGCCGCTAAGACTTCTCTGACTCCTCCTTTTAGGGTTAACCTTCCATCGGCATGACGAGAATAAGGGGTTCTGCCACTGCCTTTGGTGCCGAAGTCGTAGAGTTTGCCATCGGTCCCCCGGACTTGAGCGTAGACAAAGCCCCGTCCATCGCCTAAATTGGGATTATATTCGCCAAATTGATAGCCATGATAACGCAGGGCTAAAAACGGTCGAACGCCTTGAAAATAGCCAAATGCTTCGATAAAATCTTCATCGGTTACAGTTGAGGGTTCTAATCCTAATTTTTGTAATAATTCGTCATTACGAAACCGGAGAAGATGCTGGGGAAATTCAGCAGCCGGAACGATATCGTAGTAGTCTTCCCCCAAGGATTCTAGGGCGGTTTCCAGGTTAAGGGACAGAAAGGGATTGGCGCGTTTTGGAGTTTGAGCGGAGTCAGCAACAGTCATAAAAGCAACGGTTCTTTACATTGTCTGATTCTATTTTAATCTATTTTAATGTTTTGGAAGGATAAATGAGGTGCAGTTCCCCGGAAAAGCTTTCAGGGCGGTGTTTTAGAGGGTTTGAAACCTTTCGCAATAAAGTGTTACGGTTATTTACACCCCAAGGTCGGGTGGTCAAGCTACAATACAAGTATGAGGTTTGCTCGAAGGAATTGACTAGAGTCGGGTGCTTGAGAAACCTATTGATTTTTGGATGAGGTAATCCGTCATGGCTCAAGTTTTAACTAGAACCCAAAGGCTCGCAAATACCCGGAATCATGAAGCAAATCCCAAGGGGAATCAAGGCAATTTTATTCCCCTGAGCTTACGCATTGAAATGGCACGGGATGAAGCCAGGGCGATCTCCACAGCAAAAGGCATTGAATCTCCCGAAAGTGCGGTAGCTTGGGATATTGCGGAGGAACTCCTCAGCGTCGCAGCCCGCAGAAGAACCCAAGAACCAAAATCAGCTTTTGAACGCTACTGTTTAGAGCATCCAGGTGCTTCAGAAGCTCGAATTTACGATGTTTAATTTTCCAGTAAAATAGTTGATTTGGTAGCTCAATCTTACTCTACGGATTGGGCTTTTTTGGGTTTATTTTTTATATTAATAATTATTACAATTCAGTAAATTTCGTCCAAAATGCGGTATAGGCGGTATAGCTATTGACCTCAACTGCCGGAAACTCTGTTGTCAGCGATCGCAATCAGGTTAAAGTATGATATCGATCGCAGGGTAGTCATGAATGCGATCGCACCCAAATCCCACTCTTGCCGCCAGAATTGAAAGAATTATTTACTAACTCTCTTTAACCATTATGAAAATTTTGGATAGCAAGCACCCAAAACCCCTGGAAGAATTATTTGGTGATATCTTGTTCTCCGGCAAGATGACCCGGAGCGATCGCTATCGCCTCCGCATGGCAATCTTACGCAACTCTCTGACTGAGGAACATCAAGATATAATCAATCGCCTAATCTACAGCACTAAACGCGGCAGACTCCGCATGATGGATTAATCAAATTCTCAATGTTCAACATCACAACTTCAGTTTCATAGTTCGTAGTAACGACTTCAGTCGTTATCTTTCAGTCGTTATCCAACGGAGCTCAGGTGCATCAGAAAATCAGTTAATCAATAGGATGAGAGAGTTATCTATCTGACGCACCTTGCCGCTTTCGGTTTATTTTTGGAGTCACACTGATTCAGTCGGTTTTTCAGGCATCTCGGGAACAGGGTCATATCCTCCCGGATGTAACGGATGACAGCGCAACAGACGACGGAATGCCATCCATCCCCCCTGCCTGGGTCCAAAACGGTCGATCGCCTCTATGGCATATTGAGAACAAGTGGGATGAAATCGACAAGTGGGCGGAAATAAGGGAGAAATTAACAGTCGATATCCTCGAATTAACCGAATCATCAGCCATTTCATAACTTAATCAAATAGAGAATTGCAACGGTTTATTTATTTTGACTCGTTCTGGGACTCCCTGGGGATTTTATAGAAACCGGGTTTCTGACTCCAGTCTGTGCCTACACCCATCAAATCAAGGTTAGAAACCCGGTTTCTTCTCCTCAATCCCGGGAAGTTCTAAAATTTTTATAGCGTGGCGATCGCCCAATGGCCTCAATCCCCTACACTCATAGAAACCTTTAAGATGTTGTAGTCATTGAATTCTGTGTTGACTTCTCTATTCCCATTAGAATCCATTTTACCCCTGGGGTTACAAGTAGCAGCCGTTGGTTTGTGGTTGGGGTTGCTACTGATTATTGCGGAGGGGTTGCATCGTTTTACCCAAACTGATTCCGAAGTGGTTCGCAAGGTCGTTCATATTGGCACCGGCAATGTGATTTTGTTGGCATGGTGGCTACAGATTCCCGGTTGGGTGGCGATCGCTGCTTCTATTATAGCCGGGGCGATTGCCCTAATTTCTTATAAGTTTCCGATTCTCCCGGGAATTAATGGTGTGGGACGTCAAAGTTTAGGAACATTTTTCTATGCCATTAGTATCGGCATCTTGGTGGCCTGGTTTTGGCCGTTACAACTTCCCCAATATGCTGCGATCGGCATTTTAATCATGACTTATGGAGATGGTTTAGCCGCTTTAATCGGTCAGCGGTTCGGTCAGCATCCCTATCAATTTTGGGGAGAAAAGAAGAGTTGGGAAGGGTCCGCTACAATGGCTATAGTTAGTTTTATTGTCACAGCTTCTATCTTAGCGATCGTAGAGGGAAATCTCTGGAACATTGGGGTGATTGCCCTTTTGGTGGCTGGTATAGCGACGGTTTTAGAAGCTTTTTCTAAATGGGGGATTGATAATCTAACCGTTCCTATTGGGAGTGCCGGGTTATGCTTTTTCTTGCATCAAATTTTGTAAGAGTGTTCCCTAGAAACTTCCTCTAAACTGGAGAGGGTTTGTGTCAAATTTTCCATAAAAAGAACCCCATCAGGATGGATATGGATGGGGTTTGTTTTAGGTAGTTCAACTAAGTTTAACACTCAGGTTTTGTTACTCTCCTGTTTTACTAAGACCTAGGACTATTCTTGTTCTCGCTTGGGGTCACCCTCAAAGGGTTGAACCCCGGTTTCTGGATATTTGTCATCGTTGGGGCCAAAGATTCGAGCTGCTGCTTCTGAGACTTGCTGGAAAAAGTCACTAATGGTTTTTGAAAGATTCATAGTAAAACTCCTGATCAGGTTTATTGAGGTTAACCGAGTCAGCGATCGCAATCCCTAGACCTCGTTACTTTTTACTTTACCTGAGTTCTTCAGGAAGCGGTCACTTTTGCAATATTTTTTAGGATAACTTATTAGTTCGCAATAGTTGAATCCAGGAATTAACCGGAATGGGGCGCTGGGATGGGGTGACAATTTATGACGATTTGAAATTACCAGGATTTCGCATTAAATTATAGCATATTTGTTGTTAATTCGGTCTTGTTCTTTCAACCCAGCTCAGAGGAATGCCCTCGGGAAAAAGATTGGACCCTAGATTTTTAATGAATTCCACCATAACCCAGGTCGGAAAAATTGCCGAAAATCCCAGGATTTGTAGGCGATCGCCCACAAATTCTAGGAGGTTAATCCGGATCCGGTGACAGATTTTGGTAAATGCCACTATAATTGAACAAACCCCTCTCAGCAAGGAAGCTGGCACATGGCAACTGCCACTGAACCCAATGATCTCAATCCGCAACCCCCTGACCAAGCGGGTAAAGACGGATCAGAACTGACTGTTGTCCCAGAAGACTATAGTCTGTTGACCGATCTCTATCAATTGACAATGGCCGCCTGTTACACCGGGGAAGGTCTTGACGGCAGAACCGCCAGCTTTGAGCTGTTTGTTCGCAAACTTCCGGAAGGCTTCGGTTATTTAATTGCAATGGGGTTAGCTCAAGTCTTTGAGTACCTAGAGCAATTCCGGTTCACCGAGGCGCAGATTGCCAGTTTGCAAGCCACTGGAATTTTTTCCAGGGCCTCTGATAAATTTTGGTCACTCCTGGCCGATGGACGGTTTCAGGGTAATGTTTGGGCGGTTCCCGAGGGAACGGCAGTCTTTGCCAATGAACCTTTGCTGCGGGTGGAGGCTCCCCTGTGGCAAGCTCAAATCGTCGAAACCTATTTACTGAATACAATTAATTATCAGACCCTTGTCGCCACGCGATCGGCTCGCATTCGCGATGTCGCCGGTCCCATCGCCTCAATTTTGGAGTTTGGCACCCGACGAGCCTTTAGTCCTCAAGCCTCGCTGTGGGCCGCACGCGCTGCTTTGGCAGCCGGAATGGATGCCACCTCGAATGTGTTGGCCGCCCTCAAATTAGGTCGAAAACCTTCGGGAACGATGGCTCACGCCCTGGTGATGGCCCTCTCGGCGACGGAAGGGAGTGAGATGCAGGCGTTTCGAGCGTTTCAGCATTATTTTCCCGGTTCTCCCTTACTCATTGATACTTATGATCCCATTGAAGCGGCCCGGAAAATCGCCGATCGCCTCCAAGCTGGAGAAATGGAAGTGGGAGGAGTGCGCCTGGATTCCGGGGATTTAGTCCAATTGTCCAAACAGGTCCAAGAACTGCTTCCCGATGTCCCCATTTTTGTGAGTGGGGATTTGGATGAGTGGAAAATTGCCGACTTGAAAGCCTCCGGTTGTCCCATTGATGGCTTTGGCATCGGGACTAAGTTAGTCACAGGTACTCCCGTGAATGGGGTGTATAAAATTGTAGATATTGATGGCGTGCCGGTGATGAAAAATTCTAGCGGCAAAGTCAGCTATCCCGGACGAAAGCAGATTTTCCGACGCTATCAGGATGGACAGATTGTGGGCGATCGCCTGGGATTGGTCAGTGAGCAACTTCAATCCGGTGAAGTGCCGATGATGCAGCTTCTGTTCAA
>NZ_JAFLQW010000026.1 GCF_017313335.1 Phormidium pseudopriestleyi FRX01
ATTGGTCATTTGTGAATTTACTAAAGTAGAGATTATTATGAACTCTCAAAATCAACTCCAATCCACTTTACAGAGTCCGGAACAAAAATCGGCGATCGTTGAACTCAAAGACGTTTACAAGATTTATGGTTCTGGGAATACCGAAGTGCAAGCCTTGAAGTCGGTTAATTTAAGCATTTTTGAAGGGGAATATTGCTCAATTATGGGGGCATCGGGTTCGGGAAAATCTACTGCCATGAATATTATTGGCTGCCTGGATAGACCCAGTAGCGGATATTATTATCTGGATGAGGTAGATGTTACTCAAATGGCAGATGCCAATTTAGCCAAAATCCGAAATTTAAAGTTAGGATTTGTTTTCCAACAATATCATCTGTTATCTCAACTGAGCGCCTTAGAAAATGTGATGTTGCCGATGGTCTATGCGGGAATTCCTGCCTCGGAACGGCGGGAGCGAGCAAGGGAGGCATTAATTCGAGTCGGCTTAGAAAACCGGATGAATAATAAGCCGAATCAGATGTCTGGGGGACAACAACAACGGGTGGCGATCGCCCGGGCGATCGTCAACCGTCCTGTTTTATTATTAGCTGACGAACCCACCGGCGCTTTAGATACCAAAACCACTGAAGAAGTCATCCATATTTTTTCAGAACTGAATGCCAGTGGTATGACAATTGTGATGGTCACTCACGAACCGGACGTTGCCCGCGCCAGTAAACGAATTGTCATGTTTCGTGATGGAGAGGTCATACAATCCCATCTCACTCCGGCTGATTTGCATGAAGCAACATTTTAAAGGCTATGATTGGAGAACTTTTTTTACCCTTGGATTCCATCTGGCAAGGCTCAACCCTAATTTTTTAAACCTACATTCCGTAGGTTAGATAGGGTGCTAACGAATTTAGTCGGTTTGAGCCTCTATTGAAGGCCCTCATCTAACCTCTACTAGAAATTATTCTTAAATAAGTCCCCCAAATTTTTTCTGATGGTTTTAAGACCCTAACCCTTATGGGGTAAATACTTTAGGCTTTAAAGTCCCAAAAATATATTGAGAGCAAAATGGGTCGGCTCAAACCTACACCCTTTTTGGATGAAGCTCAATGGACCCAGCCTGCTTCAGCCCGCGAAAGAGAAAACGGGTTTTTGACAACCGGATTTGGGATAAAGCCCTGGGTGAGAGGGAAATATTCATTGATTCTGGCTTTAACCCCGGGTCGGAGGGTCCCCCCTGCCGAGGTCAAGTCACCGGGTTTGGGTCCGGTGGAAGTGATGGAAGTCACCCCGATCTATTACGGAGGGTCACTGACAGCAGCGTAAGCGATCGCTTACAAGGTAGCAACCGATTATTCATAATAAACTCAAGGAAGTTATTTTATAAAAATGCCATCGTTAAAATCCAAAACGACGGGACTCAAAAGGGGATGGACTAACACAGTCAATGATATAGGAATGGAGAATCCGATAGCTGGCGTGAGTAAAAAATCATCGACCCCAGATAAAGAACCGCCCCTGATCTTGATCGTCGATGACGACCGTTTTATGCGGGATCTCCTCCGTCAAGTCATGGAAAAAGAGGGTTATCGAGTAGCCGAGGCGGAAAATGGCCTTCAGGGTTTAGAGGCGTATATTCGCCTGCATCCCGATATGGTTTTGCTAGATGCCATCATGCCCGTTATGGATGGTTTTACTTGCTGCACTAGGCTGCAAGCCATGTTTAAAGATGATTCTTCAGGGGAAAATGACTTTGCATCCCACACACCCATCTTAATGATTACCAGTCTTGAGGACAGTAAATCGGTGGACCATGCATTCGAGGTGGGTGCCGTGGATTTCGTCACGAAACCGATTCACTGGGCAGTTCTACGTCAACGGGTGAGAAGATTGCTGGAACAAGCGCAGCTTTATCGACAGCTACAAGCAGCGAATGAGGAGTTGCAGCGTCTGGCTTTTCTGGATGGGTTGACTCGGGTTGCCAATCGTCGGGGTTTTGACCAAGCATTAGAACATGAGTGGCGGCGACTGATTCGGGAAAGTGTTCCGGCGAAAAATGCTGGGACAGAAACTCATTTTGTCCAAAATCCCTCATCTCTGTCTTTGATTTTGTGTGATGTAGACTTTTTTAAGCGCTACAACGATTCCTGCGGGCATTTAGCCGGGGACGAATGTTTACAAGAAGTGGCAGAGGCCCTGAGTCGATCGGTGAACCGTCCTGGGGATTTGGTAGCGCGTTACGGGGGAGAAGAATTTGCTGTGTTGCTTCCCAATACCGATGCAGCTAGGGCGGTGAGTGTGGCCCAAAAAATTCGGGCTGAAATCCGCAATTTACAGATTCCCCATCCAACTTCTTCAGTGAGTAAATTTATTACGGTCAGTTTGGGGGTGACTGCCACGATTCCCTGTTCAAGTACGGTTCCCTCTGAGTTGATTTCTATTGCGGATAAAGCCCTCTATCAGGCGAAAGAATCGGGACGCGATCGCCTGATTCTCAAGATTTTTATCTTGAATAATTGAGGGAACGCCCAAAATTAACATCTCCCCAATATCTTGCTCCGTTTCGGTAACTGAAAACTTTGGAGTGCGCTAACACCGTAAACAAATTGCTTAGAGAGATGGGAATTGTGAGTTTATCCTCATTTTCAAAGATAGAAAAAGGGTGGAAATTTCCCACCCTTTTTCTCTTCAAACTACGGCGGATAAACTCGCTTGTGCCGTTTGAGCCACCGGGGAAACTTCATCTTGCGCCAATGTTTCTAAGATGGGACGAACTTCAGGACCCCCAAGCAGTCCCAACGCTTGAGCGACGCGATGGCGAATCTGCCAATCGGCATCGGTGGCGTAGGGAATTAATAATGCAGTAGCTCGACGATCGCCCAGTTCCCCGAACGACCCGATCGCCGATGTTTTGATGAGGCTTTCTGAAGAATTCAGGGCATCTTCTAAAAGGGCATAAGACCGACTATCCCCCAATTCCCCTAATGCAGCAACAATGCTGAGTTTCAGCAGCCATTCAGAGGTATTGTGATAGATCTCTTGCAACTCTTCAAATGCTTCTGTTAATTGCAAACCCCCAAGAGAGTCTGCTGCTGCCGCTTGGACATCAGTTTCAGAATCATTTAACAGGCGATCGCGCAGGACCGTTAAGGCAACATCGCGATCCAACTTGCCCAAACTAGCCATTTGACTGACGGCTGCATACCGTACCCGCGCACTACTATCTTGAATCCTGGGTAAAATCAGTTCTAACGCGATCGCCGGTTCAAGCTGCCGAAGTTGATTGACTCCGCGTAGGCGATCGCCCATTGTTTCTGAATGCAGTAATTCCCTCACTGACTCTGGAGTAACGTTCATTTTTTATGATCTGTTCCTTATCTGATATTCCTTAACCGAAATTAAACGGATTTTCAGTCCCCTTCATCCGTCCATTCATGATGATCCTTCACCATCTTTTGTCCATTCGGACCTCACGTCTATCCCCCTGAGAATGTCAACTCTTATCCTTCCTCAGTTGCCATCGCCCGCACAATATCGCCACGAGTCAGGATTCCGATTGGCTTACCCTCTGAATCAATAACCGGCAAGCGATTTACTCCCTTCTCATGCATCAATTCTGCCGCCTCTCGTAAAGACTTCTCGGGTCTAATCGTTTGAGGATTTTTGGTCATAACTTCCCCCACGGTTTGTCCCAGAGCCTTATGTAAGTCCCGCTGATATTTAGCTGGATTTTCTAAATAAATCACACTATCAAGCACCATAATATAGGGCGGAGGTGTAACCCCACTTTCTCGCCACATCAGGTCTCCCTGGGAAATAATCCCCATCAACTTTCCCTCAGCATCCACCACGGGCAGTCCACTGAATCGCCGTTCCGCCATAATCTGAATTGCCTCATCCAAAGAGGTCTCCGAAGTCACGACGACTGGATCACGGGTCATAATCTCGGTAACTGTTTTCGCCATCTTCTTTGATCTTTATCTCAAGCTAATTTGTAACCGTCATCTAAAACATTGAGCTCTGTGTCCGGCTGCTTCTGTGGGGTCGAACTTGATGGCTTAAACCCAGCCTGATCTGTTTTTTCCCCCGATCCCAAGTTGTAGCCCGCTCAGGTTACTTCTCAATTTAAGTGACCGTAAAGGAGATTTTCTCAGATATCCGCACAAAAGTCGATGTTTCAGCAGGGGGGTCAAAATTCTGTAGATCTGCACTCGACCAAGAAACCATAGACTCCGGCAGTTAGAATCAGTATTGTAAAGATTTATTTCCCCAGGAGGCTATGACACCCCCCGATTCTCCAGACCCTCTGTATCGGAATATTTCGATTTGTCAGCACCAATCTTGTGAGCGCCACGGCTCCCCAGCCGTTCTCAAAGCCTTTCAGCAGACACCACTCCCCCCCGGTGTGACGGTCAATGGCACGGGTTGTTTGGGACAATGTAGCTCAGGTCCTACGGTTAAAGTTAACCCGGATAATGTCTGGTATTGTCGGGTCACACCGGCTGATGTCCCTGTGATTGTAGTCCAACATTTAGAAAACGGTGAGCCAGTGGATGCTCTGCTCAACCCCAGAATTCACTTCAAATTTTCGTTTTAGCTCACCTCAACAGAAAGGGGCGATCGCCGCGACTCTCCTGAATAACCAGGGGCCGGACGGTGACTCGCGCCCTTTTGTCGGATGATTACTTCACCTCAGACAGAACCCAATGGCGAATTAATTCATTGACGCGATCGGGAATTTCATCATGAGGACAATGGCCTGCCTTGAGAAAATATTCCGTAACCTGGGGATAATATTGGCGAAACTGATCGCTGCGTTGCTGGATTTTCATCCAAGGATCTCCTTCTCCCCACAGGGTTAACAGGGGGGCCTTGAGTTGGGAGAGCAATATATCTACTTTTTCCCCCGGTGGCGTTTTAAAAATCGCGGCGAATACCTGTGCCGCACCGCGATCGCAAGAGGGACGATAAATTTCCTCCACCAGTTGATCCGTCACAGCCGAGGAATCCAGATAAACTTTCATCAAGGTCTTCCGAATCGTCGCACGGCGGCGGGTCCATTGGAATAGTAGGAAGCTCACCCAATTTTGGCCAAACGCTGATTTCAAGGCAGCATTGAGTGCTTTCCGATGCAATGGAGGTTCGGGACGAGGTTCGGTTTCCGTAAAGGGACCTGCACTGTTGAGCAAAACAACCCCGGCAACCGATTCGGGACATTGAGCGCCTAAACATAACGCCGCATATCCTCCCAAGGAGTTGCCGACAACTACCGTCGGTTTGCCAATATGGGTTTGAATAAAATCCTGTAATTGCTCCCGCCAGAGTTCTCCACTGTAAATACAGTTGGGTTTAGCCGATCGCCCAAAACCCAACAAATCGATCGCCCAAACCTCAAACTCCGTTTGTAACCCGGCGATCGTTTTGCGCCAGTGATCCGTGGAGGCCCCAAAACCATGAATCAGCAGCACAGGGGGGCGATCGGGACGGCGATCGCCTGCACGAACGTAATAAATCGCGCGATCGCCCCATTGCCAGTATGCACCCGGTATCGGATCAGTATTGATTGACGAGGTTACCTGCATCACTTAATACAATTTCTTCCAATAAAAAAAGAACTCTCTTCATTGTAAAGCGCAACTGGCTGCGGTGAAACTCTATCCCGTCCCTGCATTCTTGAAGTAAATCCCCTCATTTGGCATCATCTCAAACCCTAGTCCCACCTCTTTTAATCTCCCCCCCTTAGTCATTATTTCACTCTTAGCTCTCCCCTTTTACTGAGAATTTACCTTAACAATTTTCCCGTCCGATTCGATAGAGAGGGGAGTTTCTGAAAAATCGCTTTGGGTTAACTTTTGCATTAACTTAACCGTGCGATTTTGTGAATCATAGCTGGGAATCCCTTGACTATCCAAATGAATCGGTATAATCTGCCCCTCTATAAAATTACCTTCCAAATCAATTTCAGCTTCCAAAATCAAAGAATATCCCAACTCAGCTACCGTTGAAAAACTGCGATATCCCATAAAATTCCCTAAAGAATAGGCAATTAATTTGCCATTGTAAACCTCTAATGCCCGAGGAACATGAGGACCATGACCTAAGACTAAATCCGCCCCTGCATCAATCATAGCCCGAGAAAATTCCACCAAATTTCCTCGATTTTCTCCAAAAAAGGTTTCCGTGCGGTTTTTAACATGGAGAGCGCCAGTTCCTTCTGCACCGCCATGAAACGAAATAACAACCAGGGTCGCATTTTTCTGGGCTTCCGCAACCAGGGCTTTAGCTGCCTCTAAATCAAGAATGGAGTTGTGATAGGAATAGGTACTAAACCCAATAAAGGCAATGGGGATATCATTCACCGTGGTATAAGCAATTTCCCCTTTCCGGCTCGCGGCCAACATTCCAGCCGCTTCAATATTTTTGATAGTATCTTCAAAGCCTTGGTCAGTAAAATCCAATGAATGATTATTGGCCACGCTTAAAACGTTAAAACCCGCTTCTTTTAATAGGCGGGTATAACTGGGAGGAGTGCGGAATGCAAAAATATTGGGACGCCTGACATCTTTGGCTGAATAAGGATGATTGGTTAAGGTACTTTCAAAGTTACCAAAAACCAAGTCTGCTCCTTGTAAATAAGGGGTAACGCCCTGAAAAAGTTGCTCAGGCTGGGGGGGAAGTTTATTCGTGGGGAAGTCAACTCCAGGAATAATATCTCCAACAGCTTTAAGGGTAATAGTCCGATTGGGAATGGAGGATTCAACAATTTCAGAAAGTTGTTGGAAGTTGCTGAGAATGTTGTCCGTTTGTAAGGGTTGGAGGGAGTTGGAACGGGTTGCAAAAGAGGGGAATTTAGGGGGGTCAGGGAGTTTGACCGTGGCGAGGGTTTCCGCAGCAGTGGATAGAAGAACGGTGGGATGGAATTTTTCGCCGTTTCTGAAGAAGTCCCAACCTGTGCCGAGTACAAGGCTGAGGATTCCCAGGGTGGGTAATACAATTTTCAGGGTATGACCGATCGCCCGGGATGTGTTAGATGGGACTCTCTTGCGGGTTGGGGGCTGGTCTATCTGGGCGATCGCCGGTTGGGGAATAACTCGCTCTTTTAGGGGGCGATCGCTCTGACCGATGGTAGCTAAACTTACGACAATCTCAGGGTTATTGCTCTGCCTGGGAGTCTGTGCCGATGCCTCTACGGGAGTGATGGAATGATTCGGGGAGATTTGGGGTTTGTCTGTCGCAATCGGCAAGGATTCTGGAGTGGCGACTGGTTTTGAAGCGGGTTTCTCCGGCGCTTCAGAGGGAGAAGATAAGGGACTAATAGTTGCTTTGCCAAACTCAAAGGCTTCATCCCATGCCGGAACTTTTTGACCGATTTGTCGGGCATAAACCCGGACTGAATGAATGGAACGGACATTAAGACGAGTTAATCCATCCTGAATGTAGGCAATATAAGCTTGGCGATCGGGGATGCGATCGGCTTCTAAGAGAATATGCAGCCGATTGTCGTTGCGAACCACTTGGGCGGTCATATTTCTGATTCGTAATGCTTGATTTAGCAAGACGGCGATCGCCCCTGGATCTCCTTGTTTTGCTAAACTCACGATATTTTGCGCGTCCACAATCCGTCTCCTCACACCAATAAATAGAGTAAATCGAGTTTGTCATGCTAGGGGTACAAGTTGGACAGGGTAAGCCCTCTAATGGGATGGCGATCGATCCGCTTAGAGTAGTAACCTCTGTGTTCAGACCCCTTGAAGTATCCAATACTGTGCCGATACTGATCTATTACAAGAGCCGGGTCACTCTTCTCGGCGATTTTCAGGGTATTTTTGAAGAAGTCTGCTAAGAAATAGAGAAGCTATCTGCATGAGCTCTAGTCTGAACTCTCCTCAAAATCGAAAGTCCCGTCGAGTATTAGTGACTGGCGGTGCCGGGTTTATTGGCGCTAACTTCGTTCATTACTGGTGTCGGCGCTACCCTGGCGATCGCCTCGTAGTCCTTGATGCCCTCACCTATGCGGGTAATCCCCAAAATTTAGCCAGTCTCGAAGGCAACGAAAACTATCGGTTTGTTCAGGGGAATATTTGCGATCGCCCCTTGGTGGAAACTCTGCTCAAAGAGGAGGCGATCGATACCGTCGCCCACTTTGCCGCCGAATCCCATGTAGACCGATCTATTTTAGGCCCCGCAGCATTCGTTCAAACCAATGTAGTTGGTAGTTTTACCCTATTAGAAGCCTTTCGGAATCACTGGCAAACTTTGCCGGTTCCGAGTTCCGAAGAACGGGGACCAATTTTCCTCCATGTCTCCACCGATGAAGTTTACGGAAGTCTAGGTCCCGAGGATTCAGGATTTACGGAAAGGACTCCCTACGCACCCAATAGTCCTTATTCTGCTTCCAAAGCCGGAAGCGACCATTTAGCCCGTGCCTACTATCACACCTACGGACTTCCTACCCTGATTACGAATTGCTCCAATAATTATGGCCCTTACCATTTTCCAGAAAAGTTGATCCCGCTGATGTGCATTAATATGCTACTGGGTAAACCGTTACCTGTGTATGGTGATGGGCAAAATATTCGAGACTGGTTGTATGTGGAGGACCACTGCCGGGGGTTAGATGTGGTAATTCACCAGGGGACTCCGGGGGAAACTTATAATATTGGGGGGAATAATGAAGTTAAAAATATTGATTTGGTAAGGATGTTATGTCAGTTGATGGATGAGTTGGCTACCGATTTGCCGGTGCGTCCTTGCGAGTCATTAATGACCTTTGTAAAGGATAGACCAGGCCATGACCGTCGCTATGCGATCGATGCCACGAAAATTAAGACTGAGTTAGGCTGGACCCCTACGGTAACGGTGGAAGAGGGTCTGCGGCAAACGGTCCAATGGTATTTGACGCATCAAGAATGGTGGCGTCCTCTACTTTCTCCGGAGTATCAGGATTATTATCGCCAGGTTTACGCGAATTAAGGGGTGAGGGACCTAGAATGGCTGAGGCGATCGCCATGATTAGTTCCGTAGTTTTACAGGGGGTTTTCACTGATTCAGGGCAAGCAGATACAATTTTCAAAACCCTTCAGGCAGTAAAAACCTTAATATTTCGTAAGTAAATCTCCGTACTTTTACGGAGATTTTTTTCTGCTCTTTTCGTCCAATCAGTGAACTCCGAAATACCTGTTTTGAGCTTGCGATC
>NZ_JAFLQW010000477.1 GCF_017313335.1 Phormidium pseudopriestleyi FRX01
TTAATTAATCGCGGAGAGCTGGGTTCACCGAACAATCCCAGTGACAAGCGTCGCTATGTTGAAGAACATGGAGATTTTAGTGCTTGTTTTAGTTATAATACTCGGACTGTTCCCTCGCCCCAAATAACCTCAAGTGGAAAAAAAATCTACGTGTTTTTTTCCAATACAACTCCCGATCCTTTTGTTCAATTTCTAGCATAAGAAATCTGCCCTAGGGTCTGGCCCAGAAAACGACCAACTTCTACGGCAATTGCCTCCGCAAGTTTTGGAGGAACTGCATTCCCAATTTGTTTAAATTGTTGAAATTGAGAGCCATCAAAAAAGTAGTGATCGGGAAAAGATTGAAGGCGAGCCGATTCCCTTACCGAAATAAAGCGATCAAACTCTGGATGGATAAAATCTGAGCAGTCTCGTGCCATGTGAGCGACCAGGGTGTGCGACGGTGCATTCCAGTTTAATCGACGGTATTTATTAGCAAATCCTCCCGAATCCAGAGACTGTAAAACCCCTTGAATATCCATATTCCCTTGCTGAAGAATTTCTCGCAGTTTTTCCGCCTTTTCTCGGTCTTGCCTCCGGCATTCATGAATATCCCTCAATCCATTTCCACCTTGCAACAATTGATCAATGAGTTCCCGAGAAAGCCCTCCTTCTTTAAGTCGAGAAGAAATTTCTGTTCCGTAATCTCCAGGGCGCATCAGAGCAAGGCGCAGGCGACGAATTCCCATCATCCGTTTAGCTGAGTGATGCAAAATTGCACCCCTTTTGTTTCTTAATTCCTGCTGGTAGCGACTCAAACCACTGACAGGAGGGTAAGGTATTGATTCGTGGGTTAAGCGAGGGGGTAAAACCTCTTCCGGTAAGTCCCCAATTGCCTCTGAAACAGTAATAACGGGTTGATAGTTAGATTCAAAAGTTTCTGGAAATAGAGAAAGCTGATAAGGACTTGAGCCGGGTTTTGAGGTATTTTTGCTAATCCCATGAGTGGTGCAGGGAGGCTGCATTTTTTGATGATTGCTCCCACCTAGGATGAAAACCCGCTTTCTAAACTGAGGAACGCCAAAGTCTACTGCATCAAGGGTAATAACTGACACCCCATAGTTTAGTTTTTCAGCCTGATTTACAATATCCTCAACCACATGACCCCCTTCTAGGGAGAGGATGCCTACCACATTTTCCAGAACAAATGCTTTGGGCCTAAATTCTTCTAAAAAATTTAAAAAATATCGGTATAGTCGATTTCTCTGATCTTGAGGGTCTCTCTTGCCATAAGTTGAAAAGCCTTGACAGGGAGGCCCACCCAGAAGAATATCTAAATCGCCTTTTCTGAGCTTCAAGTTTTGACGAAGCTCAAATGGATTCAAACATTCAATAGATTCAGAAGATGTCATCGCTTCTGGATGATTATGGGATAAAGTGGCAAGCGCTGCTTTATCAAAGTCATTTGCAAACAACAGTTTAAATCCTTGTTTTTTAAATCCGGTTGTCATCCCTCCAGCGCCAGCAAATAGATCGATGGATAGAAATGGGCGATCGTTCATAATAACCTTACTTTTTTTTGCCCCTCTACTTTTATTTGTAGTCTGGGTGTAGTGTCTATTTTATCAACTTTTGCAACTAACTATAGAAACTTATCACCCTTAAGGACACAAAAGGGGCGGGGTAAGGTTCAAGACCCCCCTTCTGTATCCTTCTTAAAGTGGCATCAGACTCCCTCAATTTAGTGAATAAGCTGTTACCTGTCTAAATTGGAGAGTAGAAAATCATGAACCCCTTGGAGTGCGAGCATCTTGCTCGCTAGAAACACCCAATTTAGATGCTGAACAGCTTATAGTGCCTTCTCCTCAAAAAAGATGAGCTATTGTTAAACCGCTAGAAATTTTTGAATCACTTCATGGCTGAGTTCTTCAGTAGAACCCGAGGCAACAATTCCTCCTTTTTGCATGGCATAATACCAATCTGCTTCTCGGACAAAATGCAAATGCTGTTCTACTAACAGGACTGAAATGCCTTTTGATTGGATAATCCGACGCACTGCCGCTTCGATTTCTAAAATAATCGAAGGTTGGATGCCTTCCGTGGGTTCATCGAGGATGAGTAAGCGGGGATTTCCCATCAAGGCGCGGGCGATCGCCAGTTGTTGTTGTTGTCCTCCACTCAAATCTCCACCCATCCGATGCAACATTTGGTTTAAAACCGGAAATAATTCAAAGATTTCATCAGAAATTTCCGGAGTTTTAGGCCGAGTGGGTCGTGCTTCTAAGCCCAAAATTAAATTTTCTTTCACCGTCAACCGAGGAATAATTTCCCGCCCTTGGGGGACATAGCCAATCCCCATTTTAGCGCGGCGATCGCTCGATTTATCGATGATGGGTTGACCCTCCAAATAGATTTGTCCCTTCCGAGGTTGCAGTAATCCCATAATTGTTTTTAACAGAGTGGTTTTGCCGACTCCATTCCGTCCAATCAGGCAGACCATTTGTCCCCGAGATACGGTCAAATCCACATCCCACAAAATGTGACTTTCTCCATAATAAACATTCAGACCAGAGACTTGCAGCATCCGATTATGGTCGGGTTCGGTGAACTGGTTTTTTCCTAAATTATCAATTGAGTTCATTAACTTTATTGTCAGGTTTTATAGGGTCTTAATCTGGCTTATTCTTCATGTTCCTCGGTACTTCCCAAATAGACTTGAATCACTTTGGGGTCATTTTTCACCTCTTCGATACTCCCTTCACAGAGTACCGAACCCTCATGTAATACCGTGACTTTGCGGGCAATTTGTCGCACAAATTCCATGTCATGTTCAATCACAATAATCGAATGACTTTGAGCCAAGGAAATCAGTAATTCCCCCGTTAGAGCGGTTTCTTCATCGGTTAAACCCGCCACGGGTTCATCAACGAGCAGTAAATCTGGAGACTGAGCGAGTAACATCCCAATTTCTAGCCATTGCTTTTCTCCGTGGGAGAGTAATCCCGAAGCAATATCCGCTTTAGCGACCAAACCAATGGTTTCCAGCAAGGTTTTGACCGTATTATGCTCCGATGCCGGGGTCGGTTTCAGTAATGTTTGAAATACATTTTTATTCCGATTACAGGAAATTTCCAAATTTTCCCTAGGGGTGAGATTCAAATAAACCCGGGGAGTTTGAAATTTGCGACCGATGCCAAACCGAGCGATACTATCTTCAGAATATTTGCGGAGGTTTCGCCCTTTAAAGAAAACTTTTCCTTGGGTGGGTTTAACTTTTCCGGTAATCACATCCAAAAAGGTGGTTTTTCCGGCACCATTAGGACCAATAATGACCCGCAACTCCCCCGTATTCATGGTAAATGTCAAGTTGTTGAGGGCATTAAATCCGTCAAAACTAACGGTTAAGTTTTCAATTTCTAAGATGTTCTCGTTCACGGACTCTCTCTCTAACACTTGATGACTAGACTGTTTCCCGAGTCAACTCATCGGGAGTAGAGGGTTTTAAGGTTCTAGGGTTTCACGCTCCCGTTGAATTTCGGGGTCTTCTGCTAATTGGGGATAGGTAATCACATACCGAGGATTTCTGGTAATTGTGCGGAGGAAATTACCCGATTCAGTCCTCAACCAGCCGACGATGCCACTGGGAAGGACTAAGACGACAATCAGGAAGAGTGCGCCTTGGAAAAACAGCCAAATTTCGGGGAATTGTTCGCTTAAAAAACTTTTGCCATAGTTGACTAATAAGGCTCCGAGGATGGCTCCAATTAAGGTGGCTCTACCGCCTACCGCAACCCATATTACCATTTCAATGGAAAAGGCAATATCCATTGCTCTAGGGGAAATGATACCTGCTCTGAGGGTAAAAAGTGCACCTCCGAGTCCAGCTAAAGCGGCAGAAATGGCAAAGACTAAGACTTTATATCCCGTGGGATTGTAACCGGAAAAGCGGACGCGACTTTCATCATCACGAATGGCAATGAGTAAGCGTCCAAAGCGTCCCGAGGTTAGCCAGCGACAGAGGAGATAGGAACCCGCTAATAGGATGACGGTGAGGATATAAAACCCATATTGGGTATTTTGGTCAGAGATTTTTAAACCAAAAAGGGTTTGAAAATCTGTGAGTCCGTTGGTGCCGTTGAAGAGTTTTTGTTGTCCGTTGAAGAAGTTAAAAAAAACGATGGTAGCCGCTTGGGTGAGAATGGAGAAGTAGACGCCTCGGATGCGGTTTCGGAAGACGAGATACCCGAGAAAGGCGGCGAGGATGCCTGGAATTAAGATGATGGCGATCGCAGTGAAAGGAAAGGATGAAAAAGGTTTCCAAAACCAAGGCAGTTCCGTCACCCCATAGAGTCCCATAAATTCGGGAAGTTGACTGCTGGCGGTTTCAGGAATTTGTAATTTGATGTGCATGGCGATCGCATATCCACCCAGGGCAAAAAATATCCCATGTCCCAAACTCAGTAATCCCGTATAACCCCAAATCAAATCAATCCCCAAGGCAACGATTGCCAAGGCTAAATACCGATGTAACAAATCTAAGCGAAAATCCGACAAGACTAGCGGCATAACGACAATCAATATTAAAGCCACTACCCCAATCGCCGAGAGTTCAAATAATCGCGGTTTCTGCTTCTTAATCTGATTAATTTTTTCCTTTAATTGGAGAAATCGTTCAATAGAACTGTTATTAGCTGAACTTTCTTTAGCTTTCTTGTCTTCCAATTTCTCTGGGAATTTATCGTTGTTCATGCCGTTTTTTTACTTCGTTTAACTGACTTTTCAATCTAGGCATCAACGGTGCGTCCCTTCTGAGGAAACAGTCCGGCTGGACGGAGTTGTAAGAACAGAATAATCAGCACAAATACCATCACTCTTGCCATACTCGTGGTGGCAAAAAAGGTCAAAAAATCAAATAAAGCACTCTCAGGGGAAACCATTGAAATGAAAATTCCCGAACCAATGAGGTAGTTCACCAATCCAATGGCAAGTGCTGCTACAACGGTTCCAATAATTTTGCCAACTCCCCCGACAACCACCACCATAAACGCATCCACAATATAGTTTTGGCCTGTATTGGGTCCAACGGAACCGAGTAAACTAATGGCACAACCGGCAATTCCCGCTAATCCGGAACCGATCGCAAAGGTTAAGGTATCCACTTTTTGGGTGGGAATTCCTAGACAAGCACTCATGCTGCGATTTTGGGTCACCGCACGAATTCGCAATCCCCAGGGCGATCGCCACAAAAACAGGTAAATTCCCACCACACAAATAACGGTTAGGGCAATAATAAATAACCGGACATAAGGGAGTTGGAAGTTACCAATCGGGATCCCCCCGCGCAACCAACCCGGTGCCGTCACATCGACCCCTTGTGCGCCAAACCAAGGTTGAGTGAGCGCTAATCCCACGGCATTCCCTAAAATCGCACCGAGTGCCACGGTAATTCCAGCAGAAAGAGGCAGCAAAATGGCGATCGCCCAATTGCGAATCCGCTCAAAATCTGGACGCCGCTTCACCCCCCACAATCCGCCAAAAAATAGCAGACAAAACACCACAATTTGAATACACATCAACCAACTGATACTGCGAACCAATTGTTGCAAAATTAAACTCACCCCCCAGGTTGCCAGGAGAGTTTCCAAAGGTCGTCCATACAGGTATCGAATTACCCCCCGTTCTAGGAGAACTCCTGCTAAACCTGCCACTAAAAAGGCCAAAGGCAGTGCAGCAATAATATAGAATCCAAACCAGGGTTCTCCAAATCCTCTAAACACATTTTGGACAACAAATGTCGTGTATGCTCCTAGCATCATCAATTCCCCATGAGCGAGATTAATCACACCCATAATGCCAAAGACAATAGCTAATCCTAATGCAGCAATTAATAAAACCGATCCAATGCTAAGGCCATTAAACAGACTCTGTAAAATTAGTGCCATTATATTTGATTGAAATTATCTCCATGAAGCGTTTATTTTTTTCTAAATTATAACCGTTTAGAGTTTAAATCGGTCAAGAAGAATTTACTTTCAGTTTTCTTTGCCTCTCTAAACTCTAAACGTTACCGTTGCCAAGACTAGGCAATTTTTACATCATGTACTTGCCACCTTTAGAGGGGTCTGACCAGTTGCAGGAATAGCCCTTCGTATCTGCCACATATTGATTCCAAGGAATTGGGTCAACCGGGGCAGGGCTTTCGGAGACAATTTTAAACATTCCATCATCCCCAACTTCACCAATGCGGACCGTTTTCGACAGGTGATGGTTGTTTTGGAGAGTAACCAGACCGCCTGGAGCTTGGAAGGTTTGTCCTACAGCGGCTTTACGGACTGCCTCAATATCATCTGCCGTTCCCGCTTGTTCAACCGCTTGTTTCCACAAATAAACCATAATGTAAGCGGCTTCCATTGGGTCATTCGTCACCCGATTTTGACCGTATTTTGACTTAAATGCCTGCACAAACTTTTGATTTTCTGGGCTATTTACCGATTGGAAATAATTCCAGGCGGCATAATGGCCTTTGAGATATTCTGTCCCGATCGCCCGCACTTCTTCTTCCGCAATACTCACAGACATCGTGGGATATCGGTCCGGATTCAACCCAGCCCCTTGCATCTGTTTGAAAAAGGCAACATTGCTGTCTCCATTTAGGGTATTAAAAATCACGCCACCGTCAGGCAAAGCCGCTTGAATTTTGGTCATAATCGCCGTAACTTCCGTGCCGCCCAGGGGGATATAATCTTCTCCCACGGTTTGTCCACCTTTGGCTTCGAGTTGAGCCTTAATAATTGTATTCGCCGTGCGGGGAAAGACATAATCAGACCCAACAAGAAAGAATTGCTGGCCTTTATTTTCTAACAGCCAATCCACTGCTGGTTCAATCTGTTGATTAGGGGCTGCCCCGGTATAGAAAATGTTATTAGAACATTCCTGGCCTTCATATTGCACGGGATACCATAACATATGACCACTCGACTCAAACACGGGCAACACTGCCTTACGCGAGGCGGATGTCCAGCAGCCAAAAACCGTCGCCACTTGATCCCGATCAATCAGTTTCCTGGCTTTTTCGGCAAAGGTGGGCCAATCCGATGCCCCATCCTCGACGATCGCCTGAATTTTCTTGCCGAGAACCCCTCCGGCGTTGTTAATTTCCTCGATCGCCAACTGTTCTGCATCAACGACACTTTGTTCGCTAATCGCCATCGTTCCACTTAAGGAATGGAGGATTCCTACCTTAATTGTATCTACGCCACCACCTGCCTCCGGAGTTGCTGCATCAGTTTCCGCTACATTAGCCTCGGTACAAGCTTTCAGCAAAATGCTGCTTCCTAGGGCAGCAGTACCATAAAGCAGAAATTTACGCCGTCCAAGTCGATGTGTCATAGTATTTTTTGCACTCTTATTTGGCATTGACTCGCTCCTACAGAGCTTTGATATTAAAGCGATGTTCTCGGAAACAGGTTGTATTTCTTGATACAGAAAATTTCTAAATATTCAAGCCTTAGACCTCTGATATCTAGTCTGAGCCAATTTGTGACAATGTTGCGATTTCTAACAATTGTGAGGTCGAGGGGTAACAGTAGCTTTATGGTCCTTAACATACCCTATAAGCACCGAGTTAAGATACTCATCAGTCCAGGGGTTTGATCGCAATTGATGCGATCGCCCACCCTGAACCGAGTTTCAAATATAGCGACAGTACCTGCACAAACCCGTCAGTTTTTAAACCAGATTAGCCTCAATAAAATCAATCACAGCTTGCAGTCCTTCTTGGGTCTTCAAATTAGTAAAAGTAAAGGGCCGACTGCCGCGCATTTTTTGGCTATCCCGTTCCATCACCCCCAAATCTGCCCCCACTAAAGGCGCAAGGTCAATTTTATTAATCACTAACAAATCAGATTTGGTAATTCCTGGCCCTCCCTTGCGGGGAATTTTATCCCCAGCAGCTACATCAATCACATAAATCGTGAGATCGACTAACTCTGGGCTAAAAGTCGCCGCTAAATTATCACCACCACTTTCTACAAAGACCAAATCCAAGGTCGAAAAACGCCGTTCCAGTTGGGCGATCGCTGCTAAATTCAACGAGGCATCTTCCCGAATCGCCGTATGAGGACATCCTCCCGTTTCTACCCCCATAATTCGCTCCTTTTCAAGGGCCTGAGACCGCACCAAAAATTGAGCATCTTCCTGGGTGTAAATATCATTTGTCACCACCGCCAAATTATAGCGATCGCGCATCGCCTTACACAATGCATCCACTAACGCTGTTTTTCCTGAACCAACGGGACCCGCAATTCCGACACGAAATGAACTCATAATCAGGTTAAATTTTAAAGTCATTGGTCATTAGTCATTAGTCATTTGGGGTTGGTCATTTGTCATCAACAACCAATGACCAATGACCAATGACCAACAGCACAGCTTCAACTCCTAAACAATCGGGAATATTGAGTTTCATGCTGCATACTGGCTAAACTTAGCCCCCAAGTGCAACTGCTGAGGTTATCATCTTCTACCCTTAAAATCGTTTGAACTGCCATCACAAGATTGGGTTGTAAGTTAAATAATAGCTGTTGCCCCGCCGTTTGACCCAGGGGAATCAGTTTCACCCCAGCCCCAATAAAATTACAAGTCCAACTGTGTAAATATCCCAATAAAGCCACATCCGGGGGAATCTGCCAATAGGAAGCAGCAATCCCAAAAGCTACTGCAAAATTACAATCCTCCTCACCCAATGCGGTAACTTCAACTCGGTCTTCTACCGGCAATATGCTCATTAATAACCGTAGTAACGCATTTCCCATCTGCCAACTTTGTTCTCGCAATTCTTCTGTTTCTCGGGTTGCCGATGACCATTGATTCCACTCTTTTACCTTCCCGCAATTGCCTGTATGGGCTGCATTTAAGGCTCTCACCATCACGGCTCCATCTAAATAAATCGCCCCTTCGTGCAATTCCTGTTTAATCCAATTTTGAAGGTTTTCTACACTGTTGATAATGCCGCGTTCTACTAACATTTCTAACCCTTCAGAGTAGCTATAAGCGCCCACAGGTAATGCCGGACTCGCCAGTTGCAACAAAGATAATAATGAAAAATTAGTAACCATAAATTAAGGGGTAATATCAGTTAGTTTGGGAATTTTTAGCTTATCTTGTCGCGGTGAATTTAACACTAAATGACAAATTAAGACCGCCATTAATGATCATGATGGGAGTGATAAGCTCCTATTTTTGGATGAAATGGAGCCATTTCTTCTTGAACCGTTAATCCTAATTGTTCTAACATAGCTTTTAAAACCGGGTCAACGGTCAAACGTAAATAATCCGGTTTAATTTCTAAAGGAACGTGACGATTTCCTAAATGATAGGCAGCGCGTAATAAATCCAGGGGAGTATCAGCGGTAACCATCAGGGTGGGTTCGGGTTTTGCAGTGACAAGAACGATGATGTTTCCTTGGTCACAGGTGAGGCAGTCGCCATCGCTTAGAACTGTCCCTCGGGGTAACTTCAGATGAACTTCTTCTCCTTCCTCGGTTTCAAACCGATGGCGACTGCGAGTGCGATCGTCTGCGGTGAGGGAAAGGGTCAAGGCGATCGCCGCCTCGGGATCTGGTGGCAAACAGTGGGTTAAGGTCAACATTAGCAATGGATCAACAGCAAGCTGTGAAGTTGGGGGACTGGGTTGTACCAAATCCTACCATTGCGGCGATCGCCTTTGAATCCAACCCGAATTTTTCTCAGAGATTTCCCTCAAAACAGTTTTGCATTCAACTGTGATCAGGGACCAAAAACGGGGTTTCTCAACTGGGGTCTTGCCTTGACTGTACCGGCGTCCTCGGAACGGTTCACAACATTCCTAAAAAATATCTGCTAAACCCTCTAGCCAACTCAAAAAAAGCCTGCTACAATCATCTAATGTCAGTCATGCCGATGTAGCTCAGTGGTAGAGCACTTGATTCGTAATCAGGCGGTCGCGGGTTCAAATCCCGCCATCGGCTTTCATTTAAAATCGTTAAAATAGCAATCCAAAGGCGATCGCCAGTCACAAGGGGAAGGTCTGTCAGAAGTCACTATGCGGACTGACGCAGAGGACTTTAAACCTAGCCCTGTCAAGGTGGTAAATTTAATGACGCTCAATCGTTGTTTCATGTAGGGGTAGGGTCTCCAAACCCTATCCGGTGATGTAGGGGTAGGGTCTCCAAACCCTATCCGGTGATGTAGGGGTAGGGTCTCCAAACCCTCTGTAGGGGCGCTTCGGGAAGCGCCCCTAGGGGCCTGCGCATTGCTTTAAACCCTGTAGGGCCATCCAAGCGAATCTGTCCTACAGATATAGCGGCAATGCGGAAGTCCTCTCTGGATTTGCGGAAGTCCTATCAACTCTGAAACCCCGCATAATTTGGGTCAAAAATCGGTTAAAAATTGCTCAAAACTATGGCTAAGAA
>NZ_JAFLQW010000643.1 GCF_017313335.1 Phormidium pseudopriestleyi FRX01
AGGAGAGGGATTTAGGGAGAGGTCTCTTTGGATGAGTTAGGAGAGGGATTTAGGGAGAGGTCTCTTTGGATGAATTAGGGGTGGGTTTCCCATCACCCTTGAGACTCCCTCACCACCCGTAACTCCCCATCATCCGTCAAACCCACCCTCAAATGACAATCCCGTAACCCGGACAAGTTTCCATATTCCTCAAACAGCCAACGATTGAGGGGACGTTCCACCCAAGACTCCAACAGAGTTTTAACCAGTCGTCCCCCAAACAATAAATTATCTCCCTCCTGCATTTGTGCCGTCAAAACCCTCATCACCGACCCCTCAAACTGCAACATCAAGCCATATTTTTGGGCTGCTGAATTCCGTAACTGTCCCAAAAACTTATGACCAATTTGGCTGACAAACTGCGATCGCAACAAATCAAACACCACAATATTATCCCCAAACCGATTCAACAACTCCGCACGACCAATCCGGCTGGAAAAATACCAGCGCACCCCCTCCCGAAAATGCTGATTCACTTGCTCATAACTGAACAACTCTGTTCCTTGCTGTTGAACCTGAGTCATAATTCCCGAACGCAGTAACGCCCCCGTCTGGGAATCCGTTAAATCCGACGCCCCAATATTACTCGTAAAAATAATCACCGTCTGATTGAAATAGGCCGTCCGTCCTTTGCCATCAGTTAAACGACCATCCTCCAAAATCTGAAGAAACTTATCCAACACCCGGGGATGAGCTTTTTCAATCTCATCAAACAGCAAAATACTATAGGGACGTTCCAACACCCGATTGGTCAATTGTCCCCCCTCCTCATAGCCCACAAACCCGGGCGGCGACCAGGCTAATTTCTCTGCCGAATGTTCTTCCTTATACTCACTCATATCAAACCGAGCAAACGCTGACACATCGCCAAAAATTAGACGACTCAGCGACTTGGCTAACTCGGTTTTTCCTACACCCGTGGGACCGACAAAGAAAAAGATACCTTTGGGCTTACTATTGCGACCATTCACATGATTGAGACTAATTCCCACCTTGGCAGTCATCAACATATCCGTCACCGCTGCGATCGCCCGAGGTTGTCCAATCACCGCCTGGGATAACTCCCCAGTTGCACCCGAGACCTTCTCCCGGCTGAGTTGTTCAAAAGGTTCCTCAAGCTGTCCGAACTTATAGAAATCCACCAACCGCATCACCGGACGGCGATTCAGGGGGAGACGCTGTTGTACCGATCTCAGCCGCAACGCTTCTAAATCCATCGTCTGGAACCCATCAGTTAACTCGGCAAATTCCTCCGCCACTTGGTCGAGTTGTGAGAGGGAAGTTCCATCGGGGGAGTGGGATTGCAAGTCTTGTCCGCCATAAAAGTTACTGCCGAAGCGTTGTATAAAATACTGGCGTTCTGCCTTATTGGGAGAGGTCACTTGAACCAAGGTCAGATAGGGATTGTGAGTATAAAACCACACCGGAACCCGTTTCAAATCGCTGGCGAGAACCACGATGGTATTACGATAGCCCTGGAGGGGACCGTCCCGCAGGATACTCGCCTCCAGGGTACAGCGTTGGAGGAGAATTAAGGGGTTGCGTTCCTCTTGTCCATAGCGATCGGGGTCGGCGGTGAGCATATCGGCTAAATCAATCACCGCCGCCAGGGATTGGTCCGTTTGTTTGACCAGAGTGCGTAACTGGGCAAAGGCTTCTTCTGGGGGGAGGCGGTTTTGTAGGGCAGCATTGCCCAGTCGTTGTTGTAAGACAGCACCAGGATTGGCTCGCGGGGGTGCGCCGTTGGCAACCAAAGAGGCGGCGGCGGGACTGTGACGGCGTTGTAGCTGTTGTTGGGCTAAGTCGTGGAAGCGTTGCTCTAGGTCGGGGTTGGGGAAGCTGAACCCGTCGATCCTGTCGTAACACAGGCTGAGGTCAAATTCCAGGTCTTGGAAGTAGGCGCTGAGGAAATCATGGATTGAGAGATAGTTACCGCGCCAAATCAGGGGGTCGTGAATGTTGCCATAGAGGAGAATGTGGCGGCGGCGCTGAAGTTGTTTCTCGAATTCACGAATCCAACGGGTGGAGATGAGGGAAATGGTCATTATGAAGTCCTCGGCTAAATGTTTGTGTGAGGTGAGTCATGGCTGTAGGGCTTACGCATTACTTCTATATAATATGTAGGGGCGATTCGCTTTCTCGCCTCTACATCTACCATTTCTAGATTTATGAGGTACATTCTTTTGGAGTGCGAGCATCTTGCTCGCTCTTGTCAATAGCGAGCGAGACGCTCGCACTCCTTTAAATATCTGTACGCGAATGAGTCCAAGAACCATAGCCCTGTCAAGGTGCAAGGTGTATTTGTAGGGGCGCAATGCGATCGCCTTCTACTACATGAAATAACGATGCCCTGTCAAGGTGTATTTGTAGGGGTGCAATGCGATCGCCATCAAGAGGGTTTGGAAACCAAACCCCTACATCAGATCAGAGGGTTTGGTCTCCAAACCCCTACAAAAAACAACGATTTTTCGTCATTAAATTTACCACCTTGACAGGGCTAGTCCAAGAACCCCTACATAGAGGCTGTTTCGGAAAATAGGCGTAAGTCCTGGGGGGTCGGAAGGTTCAGGCGCGGCGATGGACGCGCAATGCATCGGTGCGCGGCAGATTGTCCGCTTGATGGATGCGGCGGTTGGGGTCTTTGCCTTCCCATTGCAACTCGCCCATTTGTATGCCAAACTCGGCTTCGAGACAGTGGTGCATCTCACTGATGACCGTTGAGGCTTCATCGCACACTGCCGCTGACCCTCCACCGACAGCGGCAGCGGTTTGCTTGCTGTAGCCTTCCACGTCATAGAACACTTCTCCTTCTGTGGGAATGCTGACGCTGATGCCTTTGCCTCCATGACTGGCGGCTCCCAGAATCACCGCACTGGCGGGGTTTTCGGGATGTTCCGGTTGACGGTAGATGATGCCGAATCCTAGGGATTCCAGGCTTTGGGCGATGCTGTCGGCGATGTAGTCCCGTTGGTCCGCTTGCAGTTGGGCGGTGTTGGCAGCGTCGATGAGGATTTGGCTTTGCTGTTGACTAGCGGCCAGGAGGGGGGTTATTTCCTCGAACTGTTCTGAGGAAATCGCCTGTTCAGCAGTTTGGCATTGCTGTTCCAGTTGGGCGATGGCTCCCGACTGCCACCGCATCACCACTGGGTCCGCTTGCAGTCCGGCGATCAGGGATTGCAAGGCGATCAGGTTCTCTTGAGCTTCTCCTTGGCGGCGTTGCCAGTCGGCGCGACGTTCTGCCACCTGTTGGCGATACTGGTCTAGGGCCTGTTCTGCCGCTTGCAGGGGTTGTCGGACTCGGGTGGGGTCGCCGGATTGGATGATTTGCTTGACATTTTTTAGCTTTTGTGATACATCTGCTTGCAAGTGAGGGGCGAACTTAGTGCCGTCGGGAATTTCGGCGAGTTGACGGTGCAATTCGGCTAGGGCAAACTGCTGGCGATCGCATTCCGCTTGACGTTTTTTGGCGAACTCATCCCGGCGTTTTTGGGCGAGATGTCGTTGCAGGTCCGTTTGCAGTTGGTCCAGTTGCCGCGAAACCTGTCCCACTGCGGCTTCTGAGGTCGCCTTGGCGAGGGTTTGCTGTTGCTGCTGGAGTTGCTGGTGCAGGGTTGGGGCCGCTTCGGGGTAGAGGTGAGGTTGCTGTTGTGAGAGTTCCCGGGTGAGGTTGGCGGCTTGTTGTTGCACCTGCTGGCGACGGGCTTCCAGGCGGCGTTGTTTCTCACGGATTTCCGCTTGTTGGCGGCGGCGGGCTTCTTCTTCGGCTCGCTGGCGGCGTTCTCGTTCCAGTCGTTGGCGGCGTTGGCGATCGAGTCGGGCGGGGGAGTATTTCGGGCGTACACTCATGGTCCGGTCTCCTTGGGCTATTTGGATAAGTCCAGCTTAGGCAGAGTGAGGGAGAAGTTCCATAGTGGGTAGATGGAAATTATATGGAAATTAGATGGAAATTTCCACCGAGTGTGAGGGTGGGCCGTTTCAACTTAGGGGCGGGGATGCTCGAAGCCCAGAATTGCTCATCAAATTGATAAATCGTTATTTCATGTAGGGGCGCATTGCGCCCCTACAAATACACTTTGCCGAGGCTCGTTCAGAGAATCAGTGATTGACCCTAGGTGTTGAGGCAACCTCCCCACCCTACAGCCTAGTATCCGTTGCCTCTTCATCAAGCTCTATTGCTGGTCCACTTGGTGTTAGATGACGCTGGCGCGATCAGTTGACAACTTTTCTGCCACTCTCAGCTTGCTGCTTTTGCAAATCCGCGAAAATCGCTTTCAAGTCGTGGTTGAACGACCCCGTGAATATTCTTCACGAATTCTGTGAATCTCTTCTACAATTGGGTCTTGATACATCATCAACATCCGAGAATTTTATGGGGTGTACAAAGAATTGGAAACTTATCCTAAAATCAATGCCATCTCAAGAATCATTAAGACCAGTCTTCTGTCGTTAGCATCCATAGAGGGTTTAAAATGGAAGTTTTTTATAAATTAACGCTTTATTTCTAGGCTTTAAAAACCGCGATTTCGCGAGGAAAGACACCCCCAGACCAACACCAATCCACCGCCAACAATCGGCCACATATAACCCCCGCCAACACAAAAAAAATACTCACCAAACCCACTACAACTAAACCCAAACCACAACCCA
>NZ_JAFLQW010000234.1 GCF_017313335.1 Phormidium pseudopriestleyi FRX01
CATCAGGGAAACGAGTTAAGAGGGGGTTGTATCAGTCAGGAAACGGCTCAGTGGTAACGTGCAGACTTAAATGGCGCTGCAAACATCCTTAGAAAAGTAGCCAGTAAGTTAGGCATTGACCTAAACCAACTGGGTAGACGGGCTTTGACGACCGTAGCGAGAATAAGACTTTGGGTTTTGCCTAAAGCTGTTCTGTCCGCAGAATCTCAGTCTATGAAAGAGCTGAGAGTGTCAAACTATGCTCTTCTGCTAGCGGTAAGGAGAGTAACCCAGGATAACCAAGGCAAGAAAACGGCGGGTGTGGATGGAGTAAAATCCCTGAAACCCAATCAACGCCTGGAACTTGTCAAAGACATTGGGAAACAAACCAAAGCCAAAACTCTCAGACGGGTATGGATTCCAAAACCGGGACGGGACGAAAAACGCCCCCTGGGTATCCCGACCATCAGAGACAGAGCCGAGCAAGCCTTGGTTAAACAAGCCCTAGAACCCTATTGGGAGGCAAGGTTTGAAGGAAAGAGCTATGGGTTCCGTCCCGGACGCTCTGCCCACGACGCAATTGGCAGGATATATCAATCCATTAACAAGGGTGAATACCTAGTACGGGATGCAGATATAGCCAAATGTTTCGACAAAATTAACCATGATTACCTGCTGTCCAAATTAAACTGTCCGACTCAAATCCGCAAGAAAATAAGACAATGCTTAAAAGCGGGAGTGTTGGATAGTGGCGTATTTGAGGACACCAAAACAGGGACACCACAAGGAGGGGTAATAAGTCCACTCCTAGCCAACATTGCATTGGATGGAATGGCTAGGTATATTAAAGAACTGTACCCAAGAAAAAAGGGACAGGCCGTTAAAGCTACCTTAATCAGATATGCCGATGATTTCGTGGTAATATCACCAAGCCTAGAAATCATTGAACAATACAAGATTGCCATCGACAACTGGTTAAAACCTGCGGGACTAGAGCTAAAACCTGAAAAGACCAGAATATGCCACACACTAAGAGAAATCGAAGTAAATGGCGAAAAGTCAGAAGCAGGATTTGACTTTTTAGGGTTCAACATCAGGCAATACTCTGTAGGTAAATACAAATCTGGTAAAACCGGAAGACCTGCCAGTAGACTGATTGGGCATAAAACCCACATCAAGCCGAGTCTTAAGGCAATTAAAGCCCACAGTGAAACGCTCAAAGGGGTGATAAAAGCTCACAAAACAGCGCCCCAAGATGCCCTGATAAGTAAACTAAACCCAATCATTAGAGGATGGAGTAACTACTATTCAGGGGTAGTTTCAATGGAAACCTTCAACCAGATAGACCACAACGTTTGGCAACAACTGAGGGCATGGACAGAATCAAGATGCGGAAAAGCAAGCCATGAGAATCTTAGGAAATATTTCCATAAGGGAACGGTTAAAATCGGGAACGGAAAGGAAAGAAATGAGAGTTGGCTGTTCCAGGCAAAAGATGGAACGCGACTGTGGAAGCACAGCTACACTCAAATAACGAGGCACATCGTGGTAAGGCCAGAAGCATCGCCGTATGATGGAGAATGGAATTATTGGTCAACCAGAAGAGGAACAGCCAGAGGGGTTCCGACACGAGTAGCGAAACTGCTGAAGAAGCTTCAAGGTCGGTGTAAGCACTGCGGACAATATTTCGCAAGTGAAGATTTGGCGGAAGTAGACCACATCAAACCACTTTCAATGGGTGGAAAAGATGAATACAAAAACCTATAATTACTACACCGCCACTGTCACGATGAAAAGACTGCCAGAGACGACATGGAAAGTCAAAGCCGTACCAATGATAACGGGCATTTAGACTAGGAGCCGGGTGAGGTGAAAGTCTCATGCAGGGTTCTCAATGGGAGGGGAAGGAGGTGACTCCATTCTCGACCCATAATCTAAGGCAGCAAGATTATTTAAGACGTAAGGATTCAGGTCAAAAAAATGCGTACCCTATGAGACCGAGTAATCAGGGGTCAGCATCCATGAAATATTGGCGTTCTCTAACGTGAGCCATAAATTAAGTCAAACGGAAATAACCCGAAGTTATCATCGGAAAAAAAGGGATAAAAATCTATATTTAAGAGCGATCGTCAGATAACATTTACCCCAATCGGAGGTGATGTCGGGACTGTTTGAATCAGAGTGGGGTAAGGTAATCCTGGATGAGCTATCGCCGAAAGTGCTTCTTTTAAAAACTGCATGAAGGAGCGTCCCTGAAATCGACAGGTTTGAACCACACTCAACAATTTTGCTGTCTTCTCAAATCTTGACATAGACCGAGAACCCGCACTCAATTTACGTTTAGTCACGGCTAATCGTAAAGCTCTTTGAAGCTAAATTATTATCTGGAGGAATGGACGGATGCTCTAGGAAGTACCACCATTGTTCGGCTTTTTCTTTTAAATTACGCAGCAGTTTTCCGGCCTCGTAACCCGCTTTCGGCAACCATTCGCTTAGGGCTACCTCCACCCTCAACCTAAACTCCGTCGCCCAGGTCTGGTATGAAGAATTATCCCCATTTTCGCGCCAGAGACGATGTTGCCGAAACGCTTCATCTACCAAAGAAAGGAATGTCTCCCCAATGGTAACTTGAACCTGGCTGCCAAATTTAATCAATTTCTGGATATGGCGTCTCAGATGTGCCAGACATTTTTGTTGGGCTGCCACAGGATACCCGTTATATACACTGAAATCATCACTAACGAGTACCCCGCCCTTATTGTTTACCTAATAAGGTGGATAGTTCGACTCGGCCTCGGGTATCCGCTGCATGGAATAGGCAAAAATTCGGATGGGTAGCCACCCATAACCACTCTTTAACGCCTTTAACTAGGGCTGGCTTTTAAAAAGCGAAACGCTTACTATTCAAGGCTTTTAGAAGTATTGCCAGGACACAAAAGACAGGAAAAAGAGGTAAAATTGGAAATTGTTGTGCATTATTCAAGGGAAAATGTATCGAAAATCACAAAATGCCCTGGGGCCAGAACAAGCCTTTGAACTTCCCTTTGAGGGCCAGCTGTGTGAAGAAAATCGTTGGGTAGTTCTGTCGAAGCTAATTCCGTGGTCCGAATTCGAGTCAGAATATGCCCAAAATTTCTCTGAAGAAATGGGAGCGCCAGCCAAACCTTTTAGGATGGCACTGGCCGCTTTAATCATCAAAGAGAAATTGAGAATCAGTGACCGAGAAACTGTTGAACAAATCCAGGAAAACCCATACTTACAGTATTTTATTGGACAAAATAGCTATCAGAACGAAGCGCCCTTTGACCCTTCAATGATGGTTCATTTTCGGCAAAGAATTAGTCAGACTTTGCTTCAAAAAATCAATCGCAGAATTGTCCAAAAAAGTCTAGGATTCAATCCGGAGGACTCCAGCACAAAAAAGTTAGAAGAAGCCGAAAAACCCAAAGGAAATAGAGGTCAGCTATTAATCGATGCAACGGGAGAACCTGCCGATATCAAATACCCCACGGATGTGGACCTGTTAAATAAAGCGAAAGAAACTACCGAACTTATCATAGACCTATTATATAAATCTCTGAAGGATAACCTAAACAAAAAACCAAGAACTTACAGAAAAAATGCCAGAAAAGATTATTTAAAATTCGCTAAAAAGAGGAATTCATCTGGAAAAGAAAGGAGAGACGCCGTTAAAAAATAACTGCAATATATCAAACGAAATTTGGGACATATTGAGAAGTTAATCGAGAAAAGAGCCAGCCTAGAACTCTTAAGCAGAAGGCAATACAGGAATTTATTGGTCTCAAGCGAAATTTATCGTCAACAGCATTGGATGTGGTCAAATAATCAAAAAAGAATCGAACATCGGATTGTCAGTTTAACACAACCTCATGTCCGTCCAATCGTCAGAGGCAAATCAGGAAGTCCTACAGAATTCGGAGCGAAGTTATCAGTCAGTTGTGTAGAAGGATATGTGTTACTCGAAAAAATTAGCTGGGAAAACTATAATGAAAGTGGAGATTTTATTAGTCAAGTAGAAGCTTACAAAGAATATACCGGATTTTACCCGGAATCGGTTCACGCCGATAAAATTTATCGCACCCGAGTTAATCGAGCTTGGTGTAAAGAAAGAGGAATTAGACTCAGTGGTCCTCCTTTAGGGAGACCTCCGGCCCAAGTCAGCCTTCAAGCTAAAAAACAAGCACAAGAAGACGAGCGCATTCGCAACGAAATTGAAGGAAAATTTGGACAGGGCAAAAGAAGATTCAGTCTGAATCGAGTCATGTCTAAACTATCTAATACTTCTATTTCTTCCATTACTCTTACGTTTTTAGTCCTCAACCTGGTGAAACTGCTCAGGCAGTTTTACTGTCTTTTTTTGTTTCAATTTTTCCAAACTCTTATAATTTTATCCCCAAACATTAATTTTAGCTATGAATTGAAGAATCGAAGTAAAGCCTTGTTTATTTGGGGAGGAAGAGGGGCCTCTTGTTGATTTCCCACCCCCTGCTTTTTATAACTTTTTCAGCAAACCCTAAATATTGGCTACTCGAATATTGTGACCCAACACAAGTTCTTTATTTGGCGATTGATAGAACTCAATGGGCGGCCACAATTTTTTTAATGATTGCCTTAATTTGGGATAAGCGGGCTATCCCTTTATATTTCATCATGTTGCCCAAAAAAGGCCGCAGTAATTTAGCCTCACAGCAAGCGGCACTAGAGAAGGTTTCTCCTTTGATAAAAGAATATAAAACTGTAGTATTAGGAGATCGGGAATTTTGTTCGGTAAAACTCGCAAAATGCCTCGGTGAGCAGAATCTGTATTTTTGTTTAAGGTTGAAAAAGACTGAATATGTTCAACATGAATCTTTGATATGGACTGAATTAAAAAATTTAGGATTAGCTCCAGGAATGTCGAGTTTTATGAAAGGGGTTAAACTCACTAAAGCCCAGGGATTTGCCGGGGCTAATTTGGCCGCAAAATGGAAAAGAAAATATCGAGGGGTTTCGGTAAAGGAAGGGGGGTTTATTGTGACTAATTTAAAAAATTTAGACGCGGCTATAAATACTTATAAGCAAAGATTTGATATAGAAGAAATGTTTCGAGACGGTAAGACTGGCGGCTATAACATTGAAGAGTCTAAGGTTTCCCCCTCCCGCCTACAAGCCTTTATGGTACTAATCACTTTAGCCTATTCAATCACCACTCTTTCTGGATATAAATTCAAAAAAATGGGAGTCCAAAAATATGTGGCTCCCCCTAAAGAAAGTAACCGAGCTTATCGACGATATAGGACCTTTCAAGTAGGAGTGCGAGGAGAAAATTGGGTTAATTTCATAAATTCTTGTCACCAGGAAATTCAGGAATATGTTAGTTTGCATCAAAATCATCGCTCAAATTATCAATCGGGTCAAAGAGCTGCAAGTCTTATCATTAAAGAATTGTAGCTACTCTGTCACCCCTTCAGATCGCTGTCGCATTCGGTCATTGCATAGCCCTCGGAACTTGACTACCCTCCGAAGGCTGTCCCTGAATATGGTAAATCAAGAAACCACTCTCAAGCGTAGCTTACGGCAGAAAAGGAAGCGGGCCGCGATGGATAATGATTACATGATGCTTATTCTCAAATCCTTGTGTCAAGACTAATTGAGATATTTTACCCCGGGAGAATACCTAATCCCAGAATACTCTCCTTTAACTCTATAAGTTTTGGTTGTCAAGTACAATTTATACCAAATTAGATGAGCTTACCCTGCTTAACGGCTGTTTGTTTGTATCAATAACTAATGCGTAATTTGACATTTCTATCTCTCCATTTCTGGGTAATGTTAGCTTTGACAATGTTAGAGGTCGGTACTATCTTAAAGACACTGGATTAACCCAATAAACCTGTTTAATCTTTAAGTTTTAGTAGCTCCAGACTAGCTACGCATCCGATGGCTGTGAACTTGAACACTTGCCTCTAACGTAGTGAATCAACACACCTGAGTCTGGTAAACATTAGGCTTTATTGCCCACGCTGTACTGTACTCAGTCAGCGTTGGGTAGTTTACTTGATCTAGAAATGTTTGGGAATCTGGCACCGCCCCTCTCCCCAACGGTTTGCCCGGATTCATCAGATCCCTACCTCTGCGGCAGTCTCCTCTCCCGATCCATCAACCCAGATTCCCCAACCTTTGCCGGTTACACCGGATGCTGAAACAGGGTTTCCAGATACACTCTAGCCGCTTGGTGATAGTTTTTCGAGGCTAACGGGGTCCGGTTATCCCCATTTTGTAACAAAAACAGAGACAGGGCCGCAGCAAACACCCGGTCTTGATCCCAGTCGGGGTGAGAGTCTAAATACCCTTTAAGAGATTGATGCAGTTCTTCTGGAATTTCTGCAAGGATGCTGACGTTTGCGTTCATTCTGGAAACCTCCGTGCGCGTTCCGCGTAGCTGTTGACGTTTTACCAATCCCCACCCGCTTTGATTAAAGCCGGTGTTACTCCCTCGTTCAAGCTTAAAGCCCTTGGATAAGAATGCTGGCTGCTTATTTTAAAAAGCTGCAATGACGAGAAACACTTTTATTTAGGTTGGCGGTTTCATTGTGCGCTCAGAAGGGGTGGAGTTGTCAACGTTGCGAAATGTTAAGATTTTCGGGTTAGGTCCCTCTGGGTCACGAGAGAATAAGGGTTTCAGCTATTTATTGTTACACAACTTTACAAAATTTCCGCAACCGATCGCCCTCAGTCATTTTTTGACCTTAATCCCCAGTTCAACCAAAACACGAGAACTCGAAGGCGATCGCCTGGGGAAAACTCTAGCTAACCTGTGGAAAACCCCAGATAACCTGTGGAAATCTTTGTGGAATCTGTGGGGAAAACCAGCCGAAAAAATAAGAATTGCAAAATTTTAGCAATGTGAAGGAAGTTAGAAATTGGTAACTGAAAATTATCAACCTTCACATTACAGAGTTAGTGATTAAAAATCAAGTGATTATTAACTGTTTATTTTCTCGTCAAATTTTCATCGGGAGTTCTGTCTAGGCATTGCTTAGATGGCAGAATCATCCAAGGTTCTTTGTCCCGGCCAATCATCCCATTCCTGACTTAAAGCCCCTTTAACCCCATCTCCGCGTGACCCGTTCCATTTTTCAGCGCGCCAGCACTTAGGGCCAGGATTGTTAAGTTCTACTAACTTTGCTTGACGCCTAAAAATCATATCTGTAACAATTGTTACAGACAAAAATCTTACATAACCCATTGAGGTACCCCTAAGATCTAGCTTTTGGATCCAGGGTGACCTTGATCATAAAAAGGCAAAAAATTATGAAACTCGATCTAGTTAAACAAGAATTGGAAAAACTTTATTTGCGATCGCCCGACTGGATCCCCACATCCCAGGGGGAAATCATTTGCCACGAACCGGAACCAAACACCTGGGTGCAGTTATTAGAACAACCCAGCGAATACAGTGCCAATCAAGCCTTACTCTTATGTAAATGCGGCGATCACCAGTGGGTAGCCTGGGTCCCAGAACATGGTGAGGTGATCTTGCATGAAGGCCAATTTTACTGACTCTGAATAGGATAGATTGGGGAGATTGGGGAGAAACGACAGCAAGTCGTTACTACAAAAAATCGTTACTAATTCCTCCTCCCTATCCTCCCTATCTTCCTTATCCTCTCCATCTCCCGTTACCACATCCCCGAAGCGAGTCCATAATGCACCAATAACCAACTCAACCCGGTTCCCACACCGACGCCTAATATAGCAACCGCTACATGACGAGCGATCGCACCTATCCCATCGTTTTTCCGTTGAATTTCCTGTTTGGCGGTACTGCTTAAAACCAATCCCGTCACGCCAACTTCCGCCAATTTACCCGCCATTCCCGTAGCAACTCCGATCGCCACAAAAGACAGCCCAAAAATTAACACCGGCAGTAACACCACCATCCGTTTAAAGCCTGCCTTAAATAGCTCTAATACCCCAATGCCAATGCCTCCCATTGCCATTGCTGCTACAATTACCCCTAATAATTTCCGTTCCGGATGCTCCAACCAGGCAATATCGACTTGGGTAAAAGACCATAAACCTAAGCCGACTAAACTCGGCGCAACCAGCCATTTTCGCGAAAATTCAGCTACCTGCTCGATCGCCGGGTCCTGAATCTTATCGGCAAACCCTCTACCGGATAAAACGACCAAGGGAACTGCGATCGCCACCGCCACATAAGGGGACAGAAAAATCAACGGAATGGCTACACTGGTTCCAAACAGGATAACTGGGAACGGCACTGCAATTTTTTGTTTCCAGTTAGCGATTTTTCCCGGTTCTGGACCTACCAATTCTGAGGGAACTTCGCGAGGAGAAACCGATAGCGAAAGCGGAATGATTTGGGTTTTATTCGCCGTATTCGCGTGGAGTAAAAAATTTCGAGTGTAATCTTGACTGACGACTAAATTGGTAGTATCAATTTTAATTTCAAATTCAGTTTCATTCCCCTGAAACTTTGCCGGTTTTATAGAGACCCAATCCGGCTTTGTCTTGGGATTATTCGAGTCGGGAGCAATTTCCCAGCGTCCGGCTAGGACTGTATCTTCTACCGGATTTTTGATCGTGAGGGTTTGGGTGAGGGTTTCTCCTGTTTGGGCGTGTAATTTCAGCCGAGTTTGGCTAAATTCCGCTTCTGGTAACAGGCGGCAAACCGAAATGGGAGTCAGGGCTTCTAAAGCCGCTGCCGCATGAGAAAAGCGATCGCCACTATTGGGTTCCACCATTTTCTGTAACCAGTGAATAAACTCATCACTGAGATGGGGAACTAACTCCGCAAAATTGAGGCGATAGCTACTATCAATTAAGCGGTTAATTTCGCTAGAATCCGTTTGGGTGAGCAAACAAATCAGGGTCACTCCTAACCCATACAAATCAGACGCTTCCGTGAGTCTGAGATTGAGTAATTGCTCCGGTGGCATAAATCCGGGTGTTCCTGAAACCACACTGCTTTGAGCCACCTCACCCCCACCGATGCGGGCAAATCCAAAATCAATCAGGTAAATAATATCGGTGCGATCGCCCATTAAAATATTTTCCGGTTTGATATCGCGGTGAATCACCCCGGGAACCCGGTTTTGCAGATAAACCAAAATTTCCAAAACCGCCAAAGCCATCTGTTTAATTTTCTCCGGGTCCAGCCGCCGAAAAACAGCTAAAGATTGGGCATTTTTATAGTCATGAACCAGACAAAATCCCTCATGGGTTTCAAAAGAATCCAGATAGCGAGGAATCCCGGGGTGACTCAGACCCTGCAACACTTTAATTTCCCGTTCATGGGCTTTATAGGCGGACCAATCTGCACCGGGTTTGGCAAACTGAAATTGTTTGATCACCACAGGTTTTTGAGTTTTCAGATGGGTTGCCAAATAGGTCGAACGACCCCCGGCATAGTTATGACCCAAACTCTGAAGCACTTGATATCCATGACTAGAACAGTCCGGGAACTGTTGCGGATTAGAACCAGAGGTAAGGGTTGGACTCGACCCCTGGGGGTTCTGGGAAGGGTTATCCTTCCCCTTGAGGAGGGAGAAGAGACTTCCGTTTCCGGAATGTTGTCCTGCTTCCTCCACTCCCAATAGGGTTCTATTTCCGGCAACCCGTTGGGAGAGTTGTTGTAACCAGGTTTTCACGACTTTTTCGGCCATCACTTTAACTTAAGCAGCGATCCCTTTCTATTGTAGGGGATTGCTTTCCCCACCTGGGTAAAATAGGGTAAAATTCCCCAGGAGATTGGGAATAATGGCCCGAAGGCAAGATTTGTCATGTCAGGCGACAGTCACTGTCTATTGCTGATGATGATTCTATTCTTGATATTACCTTGGAAAAAGCCAAGGCTTTATTTGAATTAGGAGAGTTATAAGCGGGAAATAAATGTTACAATTATATCCTAAAATATTATTTCAATAACAATGATTATCTGTATATATATTAGTCCTAAATTCGTTATAGAATTAGCCCTTTCCCTTTCTGGAAGAGGGGTTGGGGGTGAGGGCATGAATCAATTTAAGATTGCTATATAAGTTAATCTATGCCAAAAAATAGCCCGCTTGTGCGGGCTTAGGAAGGGGAATTTACCTGTTTTTTGAAGCTGGTGGTTTAACGTCTCATGTAATTTCTTAAGCGACCCCTGATATCCCGCGCTGTGCTAGAATTATCGCTGGCAACGGCGATCGCAGCTATCAGTTCTCGTCCACTTTCAATGCACATAATTTTCGCTTCCAAGTCGCGGGTGTCGCCCTGGACGAATTCATTATCCTGGACTTCCACATTATCCAACCCGGAGGATTTCATGGCTTCAACCGCTTGTTGCACACATCCGTCCCGGTTTGTCTCATTCATGCGGACCCAAGTCAAGCGCAAATTTTGGTCCGCTAACGAGGGTGTGGACCAAAACAGAAGACTCAAGCCTACGGTGGTGGCGATGGTTTTTTGAAGGGGTTTCATCATAAAAACTCAGGTTAAAGTGTCCAAGTAACTATAACGCTTTTTGGCATTTTAAGTTCCTCCAAGGGGAGAAAAAAAGAGGGGATTCCACAGAAGGTCATGATGCCGAAAAAGACGGCGGCGGCGGGGTAATTTTTAAATGCCAACTCGTTGGCGGGATTTAGGATTAGATTGCATCCCCAATGGGGAATGAAAGTGGAGAAAATTTAAAGACGGGTGATTGATTTTAAATCCTATAAAACTACCCTCATTGAGACATTTATTTTGGGGAAAAAGAGGGCAGTCTGCTAGTTTGTTTTTTTGACCGTTCGGTCGGAAATTTCTACCGCTTTATGATAGGCGCGATCATAACAATCCCCTGCTTCTAAATAGCGATTTAATCTCGACCAAGCAATGCCTTCCATTTCCAGAATATGAGGGGAACCCATGCTATTGGGACAGAGGGCAAGGGCTTGTTTATAGGCAAAGATTGATTCTTCGTAGCGTTCAATGGTAAAGAACAATGCGCCTAAGCCATTCCAGGCTTGATAACGGGAGATTGGGTTGGCGCTGACTTCTAGGGCCTTGCGATCAGAGGCGATCGCCTCGTCATAGCGGTGTAAGCGTTTGAGGACCTCCCCCCGTTGCTGCCATGCATAGCAGGCTGTGGGTTTTTGGAGTAAAGCCAATTCATAAGCGGCGATCGCTTCGAGATATGCTTTTGCTACCTGCAAGCGATCGCCTGACCGCTTCCAATATTCATAATTCTGTCCACCCTCTTGATGTTCTGTTGAAGAACTCTCCTGGTGATTTAACAGGGCCTGATGCCTGTTCGAGTTAGTTAGATTGATCTCAGGTAACTCATGAAACGGTTGTTCTTGCATTGGAATCTCCTAACCGATCAATTCATGGAAAGGGGTCCTTTCTATGAGTGAAAACCCACTCAGAATCCCTTCGATACCTACCGCAACGTTTCAGGGTTGAGATAGAGTCGGTTTGCTAGACCTGTTGTTCCTTAAAATAACTCACTTTATCCTTATGTCAGGATTTCTTAGTAAATTTTTTAGACTTAACCCCATTTTTGTTATATTACTTAACTTTAGTTCACCCTAATTCATGAACCTATCTTCACAAACTCCACCCGTTTCCAGTCCATCCTAAGCGGGACTCAATTTTCGGTTCGTATCTAATTTTGATGACATCCAAGGGGCAGGTTTCCGCTACAATCAGGAAACTGTTAGGGTTGCTCATGGCCAAACCCCAGATGCCAAGCGGCCAGTCAGACCGGCCAAAACCCAGGAAACCTCCCGGGGCGATCGCCCCTCAAGGCTGAATGGGTATCGCGATCGCCTCCATCTCAACCCGAAATGGCCCAAAGAGCGGCGATCGCTTCCAACCCAGGGTTCCGAATTGTAAAGTGATGTTGCGAATCTTTCAAAAATCTTTAAAAATCTATTAAAACAGAAACAGCATATTACTCTGAATCTTAAATCTATAGTTTTCGAGGAAACCCATTAATGAATAACCTGAAAAAATACAAATTGGTCTGCACCCTGACCTTTGGAGATATCTACGGACAAATCATCATTTGGTTGATCGTGATTTTCCTGAGTTTAGCCTCCGCCCTCGCCTTGTGGAGTACCGCCCGTCAAATCTTCGCCCTCGCTACAGTGGGTTTAATCGTCGTTCTCTCCCTGCCCTTTCTCCTGTTTGCCTTCGTCACCACCTTGCTCAATCACATCGAACTCAAGCCAGTCGAGATCACTGCACAACCGGCTGAATCAAGTCCTAGAACTGCACCCAACTCGAACCCCGCCCAGGCAGCCAGTTAGCACAACCCAGAGACAATCCGACTGCTTAACCTTAAAATCTTTAATGCTGCCCTGTTCATCCTCAAGCGCGAATCCGCCATCGACTGAGCGATTCTAAAAAATTCCCTACCGTTGAGGAGGGAATTTTTTTTGAGTGAGAAGATAGATCCAGAACCGATCCAGAACACCTTTAGATCCTACGAAAGCGAAGAGAACCATGATAGAACATGACGTTATTATCGTCGGGGGCGGACTTGCCGGGTGTCGCGCCGCAGTGGAAATTGGGCGCATCAATCCCAGCATTGATGTTGCCGTAGTCGCCAAAACCCATCCCATTCGGTCCCATTCCGTGGCCGCCCAAGGGGGAATCGCCGCCACCCTCAAAAACGTAGATTCCACCGATAGCTGGGAGGCCCATGCCTTTGATACGGTCAAAGGGTCTGACTATTTAGCCGACCAAGATGCGGTAGAACTGCTCACCAAAGAAGCCCCCGATGTGGTCATCGACCTCGAACATATGGGCGTCCTCTTCTCTCGCTTACCCGATGGGCGGATTGCTCAACGGGCCTTCGGGGGCCATTCCCATAACCGCACCTGCTACGCCGCAGATAAAACGGGTCATGCCATGTTGCACGAACTGGTGAATAATCTGCGCCGCTATGGGGTCCAGGTTTATGAAGAATGGTACGTCATGCGGTTGATTTTGGAAGAGGGACAAGCCAAGGGATTGGTGATGTACCATATTCTTGATGGTCGCCTGGAAGTGGTGCGCGCCAAAGTGGTGATGTTTGCTACCGGAGGATATGGACGGGTGTTTAATACCACCTCCAATGACTTTGCCTCTACTGGGGACGGGTTAGCGATGTCTGCGATCGCGGGGGTGCCGTTACAAGA